>NZ_WODC01000001.1:600000-810198 GCF_009729555.1 Pseudodesulfovibrio alkaliphilus | reverse complement strand
ACCTCAAGGCCCTGCTGCCGCAAGGCATGTCAAAGAACGATTCGGCCTAAGCCAGATTCTCACCGAGACTCCTGATGGTTACCCGAGGAAGGCTTGCCTGAAAAGGTGGGGCTGTTTGGACGCATACAGAAATCCGGCACGGCCCAGACGGTGTTGGACCTCATAAGCAAGCTCTACAAGCTGGAGAAGCAGGCGCGGGAGCAGAAGCTTGACCCCGAGGCCGTGCACGCCATGCGCCAGGAGCGGGTCCGACCAATCATGGACAAGATCAAGGCGCTGCTCGACGCCCGCGTGAAAACCACGCCGCCCAAGAGTCTGCTGGGCCGGGCCATCTCCTACGCTCTGGGCCAGTGGGAAAGGGTCATGGTCTACCTCGAGGACGGCTGCCTGCAGCCGGACAACAACGCAGCCGAGAATGCCATCCGACCCTTTGCCGTGGGCCGGAAGAACAGGCTGTTCTCCGGCTCCCCCAGAGGCGCCAAAGCTAGCGCGGCCATCTATTCCCTCATCGAGATCGCCAAGGCTTGCGGCCTCAACCCCTTCGAATATCTTCTGCAGGTCTTCGAGCAGTTGCCCCATGCCCGTAGCGGAGACGATCTCAAGACCCTGCTGCCGCAAGGCATGTCAAAGAACAACCCGGCCTAAGCCAGTTCCCTGATGTCTACTTGATGACGGCTCGCCTGAAAAAGTGGGGCTGTCTGGACGGATACGAGACTTTGGCCTCCTCAGGTGGGATGCATGGGGTGGTCCTGTCCGCTATGTGTCCGCTTTTTCCCCGACGCCATGCGAGATCAACGACATTCCGCGCCTTCCGCACAGCATGCGACCGGGAGTCCCGAATAGGCTTGGCGACGAATAAGTCCTGTTTTATTATTGTGTTAAGTTGATCATTCTGCTGACGACCCTCAAGAATGGCATTCAAGAGGTCGTGGGTTCGATTTCCTCCAGCTCCACCACAAGAAAGTTAAGGGTTTCAAGTAAATACTTGGAACCCTTTTTCGTGGTTTTGGCTGAAAAACTGTTTTGTGTCCTAAATATGTCCTAAATGGATTTTTAGGTGTTTTGGTAGTGTGCGGCCAGCTTGTCCTGAACCGGGTTGTTGTAAGCTGACACCCAACTTGAGAAAATGAGCCACGCAGGTTTTCTCAACTTACGTGGCTCATTTTCTGTTTTGGCACGGGTGGTGCTACGCACGGGTGCGCGAGGGGTGGGCTATAGCGTGAGCCTCTGCCGGGCGGTCTCGAAGTAGGGCTCCGAGAGTTCGATGCCGATGGACCGGCGGCCTGTGTTTTGGCAGGCTGCGCCGGTGGTGCCTGAGCCCATGAAGGGGTCGAGGATGGTTGCCGCCTTCGGGGTCACGACAAGGAGCGCCTCCAGCAGGGGGATGGGCTTTTCCGTCAGGTGCATGCGGCGCTGGTGGGCGACGATGGATTGCTTGAACACGCCGGGCAGGCAGCGTCGGTGCGTCCGGTTGAGCCTCTCCTTGACGCCGAAGAGGACGAACTCGCACTGGCGGGTGAACTCCCTCAGGATCGGGCGGGCCGAAGGCTTGTGCCAGACCACGATGTTGCGCCAGACCCAGCCGCCAGCTTGCAGGGCGTCGGTCATGCTTGGCAGTTGCCGCCAGTCGGTGAAGACCATGCAGGTGCCGCCCGGTCTGGTGACACGGTGGCATTCCGTGAGCCAGAGCGTGGCCCACAGGGTGAAGGACCGCTGGTCCCGGTTGTCGCCAGTGAACAGTGTCCCTCCCAGTGAAAGGAGGTGTGCTTGGCAGGAAATGTCCGGAAGGCGGCCAACCAGGCGTATATGAAGCGCGAAAGGGAAAGATCGCCTGTAACGGTGAATCGGTACTGCTGCATGTATATGGTCGAACCGGGATGCATCAGGTCGTAGTAAAGCATTCCGGACTGGAGCGGCGTTGTCGTGAAGACATCAAGCACTTTTTCGTTTGTATTCACGGGTGGTTTCCTATGCGTAAGGAATACGCGGTGTGAAGTTTGAATGAATGGGGTTGCCTAGTGTGGCGTCCCGGAATAACACACATGAAAAACAGCGCAGAACATAAAAATATTTTGATTGGTTATGGTTATGGCAAGCCTGTGATAATTTCGCGAACGTGACACTAGGACGGTAACGCGACTCATCGTGTTACGGCGTTCCAGCTCTTCAACTGCTCCTGGGAGCACCATTGCTTGTAGTACATTCCTTTGCTGGCCATGAGTTCGTTGTGTG
Organism: Pseudodesulfovibrio alkaliphilus; assembly: GCF_009729555.1. NCBI lineage: Bacteria > Pseudomonadati > Thermodesulfobacteriota > Desulfovibrionia > Desulfovibrionales > Desulfovibrionaceae > Pseudodesulfovibrio > Pseudodesulfovibrio alkaliphilus. The sequence continues at coordinate 807,966 of NZ_WODC01000001.1, read as the reverse complement.
TCCCTTGTTCGGCGATGCGTCCATCGTGAAGCAAGAGAATCTGGTCGGCGGAGCTGATGGTCGAGAGCCTGTGAGCGATGACAAGCAGGGTTTTGCCCTGCATCAGGTTGGTGAGCCCCTGTTGTATGAGCAGCTCGTTTTCCGGGTCGATGGAGGCGGTGGCCTCGTCCAGGACCAGGATGGGTGCGTTTTTGAGGATGGCCCTGGCGATGGCGATGCGCTGCCTTTCTCCGCCGGAAAGGCGGGCTCCCCTTTCCCCGGCAAGGGTCTGGTAACCCTCTTCGAGTTCCATGATGAAGTCATGGCAGCAAGCTTTTGTGGCGGCCTCCACCGCCTCCTGCTCCGTGGCGCCCGGGCGGGCCAGCAGGATATTGTTCATGATGCTGTCGTTGAATAGGTAAACGTCCTGGAAAACCACACTGAATAATTCATAGAGATCTGATTGCCGAAAGGTTCTGATATCAGTGCCGCCGATGGTTATGGAGCCCTCCGAGACATCCCAGAAGCGCAGTAACAGGTTGACAGCGGTGCTTTTTCCTCCTCCCGACGCCCCAACCAAGGCCGTGACAGTATGTTGTGGCACGGTGAAGGAGACATCCTTGAGGACAGGCGTTTTGTTGTAAGAAAAGCACACGTTGTTGAACGCGATATCCATGCCCTTGGGAGGGGTATGCCCAGGGAGGGTTTGCAGGGGTTTTTCATTGAGCGTGGCCGAGGTGCGCTTCAATGAAATGGAGCAGTGGCGGAGTTCCGAATACAGCATGATCTGGCTGAACAAGGGAGCGTAAAGCTGCCCGGCCAGAAGCAGGAAAAAGATGAAGGTCATGACCGGGATGCTTCCCGATGAAATCAGCCAGCTTCCGAGAAGCAGCATTGCGATGTAGGAAAAATCGAGAACCACCTGGGCTGATTGCGCCCAGATGCCGAAACGGGTTTCCAGGGCAAGGGATTCTGCGCGTAATGCCGCGTCGGCCCGGTGCCAGGGAGTGAATCGTTTTCCGCACAGGTCGGCAGCCTTGATTTCCGCGATGCCGCCGAAGTATTCCATAAGTGTTTTGTTGACGCGCTCTCGCAGTCGGATAATCGCAGGGCTGTTTTTTTTCATGAATCGGGACAGATAGATGCCTATGGGAATGATCGGGGCGGCAGCCAGCAACATGGCCAGAGCCAGGGAGGTGTCCATGAAAAGGAGCGTGGCAGTGATCAGTGCGATCACCATCAGCCCGGCCAGAATCTCGTGGATGTGGATGCAAAAGACCAGTTCGGCGTCTGTCATATCCTGCAAAAGGCGGTTGCTGATATCCGCAGTCTCATTCTGGCGGAAAAAGGCCATGGGCAGTTTGCGAAGCCGCGAGCTAAGTCGCGTGCGCAGCCTGGACACAGTCAGATAGCCGTCCTCAAGCGCCTGGGAATACGACTGGAGACGCAGATAATAAAATATGGCGCAACATGACAAAAGGACTGCCGTGTAGCCAAGGAGTGATGCGTGGGATAATGATGTTTCGGAGATATCCTTGATGAGAAAAAAGACGATGATATAGGAAATAATGAGCATGACCTGGGTTGCAAAGGTAATGAGAACGTTTTTGCGCAGGCTGGCACGGTCTTCCGGGGTGAACAGGATGGAATCTAGCATACGGCTGCCCCCTCCTTTCCGTGATTGGGGCCAGTCGGCAGGGTGGCAATCCGCCAGCTGCGGGCACTGGCATAGGCCTCCCACATTCGCGCATAGGTCCCTTTTGCGGCGAGCAACTCCTCATGCCTGCCTCTTTCACAAATGCGACCGTTTTCCATGACCAAAATACAATTCGACCGTGCGATGGAAGGCAGGCGGTGTGCAATGACGAGCACTGTTTTGTCGGAAAGAAGCGCCGAGAGCCCTTGCTGTATTTCCGCTTCGCTTTCCGGATCGGCAAATGCCGTGGCCTCATCCAGTAGCACTACTGGGGCGTTTTTTAGCGCCATACGGGCCAGCGCGATCCGCTGACGCTGCCCAGCGGAGAGGTGTACCTCCTGGCCTGCGCCGATAAGCGTGTCATAGCCGCGGGGCAGGGTTTCTATGAAGTGGTCGCAGTGGGCCATGCGGGCTGCATCCCTGACGGCTTTGTCCCCTGCCTGATCAGAGCCCAGTCGGATGTTCTCCGCTACAGTTCCCGAAAAGATGAAGGGCTGCTGGAATACCACCGCCATGCTTTTCGAGAGTTCGGGGTATGAGAAATCCTCCAATGCGATCCCGCCGATACTTATGCGTCCCGACTCTGCTTCCTCCATTCCGGCGATGACGGCGGCAAGCGTGCTTTTCCCGGAACCGCTAGGCCCGACGATGGCCGTGACCGTGCCGGGCTCGATCCGAAAACTCACGTCGTTGAGTATTGTTTTCCCTTCGTAAGAAACGCGAAGACCGTTGACCTCAAGGTCTGCAGATTCAATTTCTGAATGTTTGCGCAATCCCGCCTGTTGCGCGGGCACATTCATCAGCTGTCGCAACGCCATATAGCCCGAGATTGCCTTGAACAGGGAGGACGTGAATCTTACCAGTCTATTCAGCGGTGCAAAGATGATGATCCCCAGCATCAGAAACAGCATGATTTTCTCAAGGGGAATGGCGTTAGCCAGATGTAGAGCCGCCCCGGAAAGCGCAAGCAGAACAAAGGGAAAGGTGGTGACTGTCAGGAAGGCCGTCCAGCGGTATTTGAAGGCATCGCGCATCTCCACCTGCATCGTCCTGAATTGGTCAATGGCGGATTGCATTCGCGAAAACGATTCCGCAGAGCGGTTAAATATCTTGATATCAGGCATTCCCTGAACGAATTCGACGGCATCCGCATGTAAAAGGCTCATAGACCGTGCATAGCGATCATAGAGATCAGTTTTCTGTGCATTACGAATGGAGCTCGCATGTATGCCGATGGCCGTGGCAACAATGGCCAGAAGCAAAAGAGCCATGGGCCAGCTGACAAAAAACAGGGCAATGATGCAAATAACAGGCAGCACGAGCGAGGCGACAAAATCGGTGATATTGTGAGCGATGAAATCTTCCATCTGGCTTACATCATGTGTGAGCATCTTTTTTAGCTCCCCCGTACTTCTTCCGGAAAACCAATGCAGAGGGAGTTTGCCCACATGGTCAAGGACCGCTGCGCTTATTGCGCTGGAGAGCGAGAATGCCGCTTTGTGAGACAGCACGGCGGAGGCTATGCGACAAACGGACGAGGCTATCACGGCAGCTAACGCTATCAGGCAGGGTATGGCTGGCAACCCGGTTGCCGTCCCTTCGGCAAGGAAGTGTTTGAGCACGAGCCATCCCATGAAAATTGGAACAGGGAGAAGCACAGCCCCCAGAACGGCAAGTATGGTGCCCACGCAGAGCTGGCGCATGCCATCTGGATGCAACTCAGACAGCCATGTGGCGGCATATGGAAGTTTCATCAGCGTCTCCTTGGCTGGAAGCAGCAGGTTTTTCCAAAGGAAGACATCATGCCACCAAAAAACCATAGGTTGCGGCGCCTGCAAACAATGGGCAAAAAAAGATCAATCAGGAGCTAATGGAGGGGCGTTCCGATGGGCGTATGCGACCAAAACCAGGCTTCCGCCTGAGGCGGAGGCTTAGCTTTGGTTTTAAACGGGGGGAGGGCGGTGGATAGAGTAAAGTACCGTCGAGGATCGTCAGATGGTTATTCCAGCCTCGTCCTGCAGATGTGTAAGCTTTTTAGGGGTAATCCCATATTGTTTCTTGAAGGCAAGGATGAAGTGGCTGACATTTGAGTAGCCAATCTCGAAGGCGCATTCGCTGACGTTCATTTTTCGAGAATGAAGCAATGTATAGGCGTGCTTTAATTTGCATTGCTGAATATACTTCGCAATAGTTGTTGAATAGAGATGCTTAAAGGCATTATTGGCTTTTGAAAAGCTCATGTGGTATTCAGCGCATATAACCGATGCTGGTCCAATGTTTAGGAAGTCATTTTCAATGCGCTTCTTGAGTTTTTCCAGCAGTATCTTGTCGTCATTTGGTATTGGGTAGTACGCAGTGCTTGATGCGGAAATGGTCTTAATAAGTTTAGAAAAAAGCCCGATGCAAGCCCCTCTGAGCCTGAGAATGTCAAGCCCGTCAATGCGCTGCATGGCAAGCACGTTTCTCGCCGCGAGTATGGTGTCTGGTCCGGCAATGCCTGATACAGAATGGGCACCCCCTCTTCTTTGCCCGGCCGCTTTTTCCAGGGTTTTCACTATGTCTTTCGCACTCCGTAATCCGAAGACGGCCTCAAGGGCCTTTTCCTCAAGCATGAAGGCGGCATGGCAGTAGGTTTGATTTGATTTGACAGAAACCTTGCCTGCTTGATTGTTCCATCTGCCTATCAAAAACATGCTGTTCTGAAGATGGTGTGAGGTTGATTGATCCAGCTCGATTGTGCATGAGCCTTCCAGGACAAGTAGCGCGATGGTGAGCTGCGTGTCGTAAAGAAAGTCACCGTCAATTGGCGCGTTGATGTAAACTGGTCCGCATGCACCAAAATGGAACCCCGGCAACGGATCAAACAGGAATCCGTTTCCCGTCACCATGCCGTGTTCAAAGGTAAAATCCTCTGGCTGAGCATGCAGCGTCGCCGGGATGTCCAGCTTGGACATTCTGGAAAAAACCTGTCGTTCTTTTAGAATAGCGTCAAAATTCATAGCTTCTTCCTTCACACTTTCCGGCACAATCTCCCGGAATCGAAAATGAAAATCATTATCGTCAAAATGGCAAAAAAGTATTTACCATCCTCTGATGGAGCTGATTTCTCAGGCACAGCGCCACTCGGGTGAACTGCCCTCTGGTCGGTCACTACGATAAATTTGACAGTTATATCCAAATTTGGCCCAAGTCAACGACTTGCCACGAGGCCGGGGAAGCGTCCGCAACTCTCTGATTTGTCGGAATTGGGTAGAATTCAAATAAACACGTCAAGACAACGCATCACGATTAATTTAAAGAATCGTATCTGACAGAAGGGTGTCATATGTTCAATGAAGAGTTCGGAATATAATACTCTTTTGCCGATAATGAGTTTCACAATCATCATGGTCAAGAGGAGATGGCGCGATGCAGTTCAGTAAGGTTCGGCAAAGAATCCGTAACGGGTTTATGATCGTATTTCTTGTGGCCGCAGTGGCCTTGTTGGCTTCGCCCAAGGCGATGGCAGAGAGCTTGGAGGGCGAGAACGCCGGGGCTGGTTCGGAAAAGGAAGAATCTTACCATACGTTGGTTCCCGTGGTGATCACCGCAGAGAAAAGACAGACCGAAGTGCAAAAGACACCCGTGGCTGTGACGGTGTTCACGGCACAGGACCTGGAAGACAAGAACCTGAAGACCGTCCATGATGTCCTCGCCCAGGTGCCCAACCTGATGCAGGTTGACACTATTGGCAGCAATACCATGGCATCCTTTCGCGGTTCAATCACCTCCATGGGGACGGAGACAACCCCGCTTGTGATTTATATCGACGGTGTTCCCGTCGATTCCTACAGTTCCATGGATGCCTCTCTTCTGAATATTGAGCGCATTGAGGTTCTGCGCGGGGCGCAAGCGACCCTGTATGGGAAAAACGCCTTTTCCGGTGTTGTCAACATTATCTCCAAAAAACCTGACAACACTCCAACGGGCAAGGTGTACATTGACGGAGGCTCCGAGTTCAGCATGGAGGCAGGTGCCACAACCAGTGGTCCGATCATCGAAGACAAGCTTTTTTTCTCCTTGTCTGGTTCGCATGACTACCGTGATGGATACATGACTGGCTCGGACAGCAACGACGAACGCAATACCCGCCTGAAAGGCCAACTTCGCCTGCTGCCCACCGATGATTCCGAACTCAATCTGCACCTGACTTACACGAAGTACAAGGAAGGTGCCTTACCCGTTGTGCGGGGAAGCGGACCTTCATTGCATGGCGACGCCAGCGAAACGGATCATCGAAACAAGGATACTTTCAGCGCCGCGCTTCACGGTGCAGTTGACCTCTCTGCCGTGGAGCTGAAAAGCGTCACCACATTTCGCAGCGATGACATGAAAGCCTCCCACGACAACAGCACATACATGGCTGGAACTTATAACGAATACAAGGAGTCAAGCTGGGAGGTGACGCAGGAGTTGCGCATCCAAAACGCCGACAGCTCGGCGGGTGGGGTCAACTGGCTCGCAGGACTGTATGGCGGATACCGCGAGCTGGACCGCAAGAAATGGTATACTCCTTCAACCACGATCAACTTCCCGTATGAGGACAAGATGTTGGAGTTCGCCCCCTTCGGTCAGGCCGAGGTGCCGCTGTTCGTGGACGAACTGAAGCTCACCACTGGGTTGCGGTGGCAGTATGTCGACCGCCGGGCCAATATTAAGACGACCATGGGAGCCGTCTCTCTGGTTAACGAAAATCCGAGCGAGTCCTGGAGCGAGTTCTTGCCCAAGGCGGTCCTGAGCTACGAGATCACCGATGAGCACATGGTCTATGCCGGAGTGAATCGAAGCTTTCTGCCCGGCGGATTTAGCCGCCAGGTGGTTCCAGGGATAACCGAAACCACCTACAAGCCTCAGTATGCCTGGAACTATGAAATGGGGGCAAAAACCTCGTGGCTTGAAAACAGGCTCAACGCCAACCTCACGCTTTTTTATTCCAAATATACTGACATGCATGTCACGTCGATGAATATGATCATCGGCGGTCCTGTTGCTACAAACGCGGGCAAGGTAACCGCGTATGGCGCGGAGGCTGAGCTTGATGCGCAGATTCTTCCCGGGCTGCGTGGTACTGCCTCGTTTGGATATACGCATGCAAAGTTTGATGAGTACAAGGCCACGAACATGCTTGGCGTCGATGTGGATTATTCCGGGAAAAAAGTTCAGTATACCCCTGACTACACGGGCAATCTCTCTCTGGTGTATCGCCATCAAAGCGGTTTTATGGGGCAGGCTGGCGTATTGTATTCCAGCAAGATTTACTGGGACGCCGGCAATACCGCATCCCGAGGATCGATGGCCACGGTAAACGCCAAAGTCGGCTATGAGCAGGAGTCCTTTGATATCTACCTGTATGCCAATAATCTTTTCGATAAGCGATATTCGACGCTGTATGAGTCCACCATGGATTATTCCCTGACAGCTCCGCCTCGTGAAGTGGGGCTACAGTTGGCCTACCGCTGGTAACATCCATCCGGATTCCGACCTCAACCCTGAAGCGCAGGCCAACAATGGCCTGCGCTTTTCTGTTGATCTTTGGATGAGGCGAAGCGGTTTTGGCGTATTCGAACACCGAATAGGGATCAGAGGGTGCAGCGGCAGGTGCTGATGACTCCCATTCAATCTTGCGGCAAGTTACAGAGAGTTGACGAGGCGAGCCCGATCCGTCGCTCACTGGATGCCCGGAAATGATCTTGCCCGGAAACCGCATTGCCCAATATCCCATCGACAGACAGGCTCTTCCTTCACTCCAGACAACGGATCAAGACATGGGAACCGCAGAACTTGTCACCATAGCCATCGTCCTGGCCATGGATGCCTTTGCCGTGGCTATTGCCACCGGGGTGGCCCTCAAGGCCGTCTCCCTTCGCCAGACCTTCCGGCTCTCCTGGCACTTCGGGCTGTTTCAGGCCCTCATGCCCGTCATCGGCTGGCATCTCGGTATCACTGTCCGGGAGTCCATCGAGGCGTATGACCATTGGGTAGCCTTCGTTCTGCTGGGCTACATCGGATACAAGATGATCCGCGAGGCCTTTGACGAAGAAGAGGCTTCCAAAGGCGACCCGACGCGAGGCATGAGCCTGATCGCCCTGTCCGTGGCAACGAGCATCGACGCCCTGGCCGTGGGGCTCAGTCTCTCGGTGCTGGGAGTTTCCATCTGGTGGCCTTCGGCGGTCATCGGGATCGTCGCCCTGCTTTTCACCATGGTTGGTCTTCAGGCAGGCAAGACCGCAGTCAGGGCCAAGTGTCTCGGCAAGTACGCCGAAATCCTCGGGGGTACTGTGCTTGTCGGCATCGGCGTAGGCATTCTCTGGGAGCACGGCTCGCTCACCTTCTGACAGAGGTGAATCCCGCACCCCAGTCATGGTCGGGCAGGGTTGCGACTCCGGGGCGGATAGGTCAGCTTTCTGGCGTCTTCAGGTGTGACAAAGATGTTTTCCGTGTTCTCGGTGTCGAATGCGCCAGGTGGGAATGACCGAGACACTAGAGGTGGGCCGAAGCAAGGAGTCGCTTGGTGTAGGCATTTTCCGGAGCGTAAAAGATGTCGGAGACCAACCCCTGCTCGACGACGCTGCCGTCGCGGAGGACGGTCATCTCATGGCACAGGGACCGCACCAGACCCAAATCGTGGGTAATGAAGACGTAGGTGACGCCATGCCTTGCGCCAAGCTGCGCCAGGAGATCCACCATCATCGTCTGTACGGGTTTGTCCAGAGCGGAGGTCGGCTCATCAAGGATCATAAGCCTTGGGCGCATCACAAGAGCCCTGGCGATGGCAATCCGCTGACGCTGTCCGCCGGAGAACTCATGGGGATAGCGGTCCACGGCGTCCGCGTGGATTCCCACTTCTTTCAGCATGGCCTTTGCGGCGTCAAGCCCATCTCGGGATGGGCTCCCGTGAACCCTGAGCCCCTCGGAGACGATCTGGCCTATGGTCATGCGCGGATTCAAGCTGGCGAACGGGTCCTGGAACACGGGTTGCAGGCACCGCCGCACCGACAACACTTCCTTTCGATTCAGGACTGCGAGGTCTCGGCCAGAGAATTCGACCTTTCCTGAAAACCGCACGAATCCCAGGACAGCCTCGGCAAATGTGGTCTTGCCCGACCCCGATTCTCCAACAATGGCGTGATTGCGCCCTTCAAAGACAGTCAGGTCAACTTCGTTCACGGCCCGAAACCGGCGCTTCGTCCAGAGCTTGCCGTTGCGCAGGTCCATTTTCCCCGGCAGTCCGAAGTCCACTGTGAGCTTTCGTGTGGCTAGCAGGCATGGACCGGTTGCGGCTGGCGGCGGCTCCGTGGGCAGGGTCGTATCCAGAAGCATTCGCGTGTATTCGTGTTTGCCTCCGGAAAATATCCCGGAGGTGCTGCCCTCTTCCACCAGCGCACCCTGGTGCATGACCGCCACACGGTCAGCGTGGTCGCGAACTGTGCGCAGATCGTGGGTAATGAGCAGTACTGCCATGCCCAGCTCACAGCGTAACGAGGATATCAGGTCAAGAATACGCGCCTGCACGGTCATGTCCAAGGAAGTGGTCGGCTCGTCGGCGATGAGCAAATCCGGATTGTTGGCCAGGGCCATTGCGATCATGACCCGCTGGCGTTGTCCGCCGGAGAGTTGATGCGGATACGCCTTAAGCCGTGATTCTGAAGGATCGATGCGGACCAACTCCAGCAGTTCCTGCGTCCTGCGTCGGGCCTGTGCTGCGGACACGCGTCCATGCGCCTTCAGGGTTTCGCCGATCTGTTTCTCCACGCAATGGAGAGGATTGAGGGCAGATTGAGGCTCCTGGAAGATCATGCCCACCCGGTTGCCTCGCATAGCTCTGACCATCTCAGGCGGTGCTGAGATCATGTCTGTTCCGGCGAGGTGGACAGAGCCTGTCACCCGGGTTGAGCCAGAGGGTAGTAGACCCATGACGGCTTGGGCGGTGACGGACTTTCCAGAGCCGCTTTCGCCAACAAGGGCGAGGCATTGACCTTTTTCAAGGCTGAGATCAAGGCCACGCACGGCAGGAGATTTCTGCGGCTGACCTGTGAAGGAGACGCACAACCCCCGGATTTCGAGCAGGGAGTCCATCATTTTGTCCCCCGGTTGTTGGAAAGCGGAGCCATGGCGTCACGAACCGCTTCGCCAAGGAAAATCAGCAGGATCAGCAGCATGCCCAGAACACCAAAGGCGGAAACACCAATCCACGGGGCATGGAGATTGGCCTTGCCCTGGGCCAGCAGCTCCCCCAGGGCCGGAGAATCCGGCGGGAGGCCGAAGCCGAGAAAATCCAGCGAGGTCAGGGTGGTGATCGATCCGCTGAGAATGAATGGCATGAAGGTCAAGGTGGCCACGAGGGCGTTGGGCAGGATATGGCGGAGCATGACGGCTCCCTCACTCATGCCCAGAGCCCGTGCGGCCTTCACATATTCGAGATTCCGGCAGCGTAGGAATTCTACGCGGACCACATCCACAAGCCCCATCCAGCTGAAAAGCAGCATGATGCCAAGGAGCATGAAGAAGGTTGGCTCGGTGAAGCTGGCCAGAATTATGAGCAGATAGGTGACCGGCAATCCGCCCCATATTTCCATGAACCGCTGTCCCAGGATGTCTGTCCACCCTCCCTTGTAGCCGAGATAGGCACCAGCCAGGATGCCACCTGCGGAGCCTATGGCGGCCAGGGCCAGGCCGAACGCCATGGAGAGCCGAAATCCGTAGAGCACGCGGGCGAACACGTCACGACCGGATTCATCCGTTCCCAGGGGGTTGTCAAAGCTCGGCGGCGCGGGAAAAGGTTCGGCGCAGGCGTAGTTGACCGTGTCATAGCTGAATCGAACCGGGGGCCAGAGCATCCAGCCGTTTTCGTGGATCATCGACTGGACCGCCGGGTCCCGGTAGTCGGCCGGGGTCTGGAAATCGCCACCGTATTGTGTTTCTGGAATATCCCGCATCATGGGAAAATAGTAGTGCGAACCATGTTTGACCACATATGGTTTGTCGTTGGCCACCAGTTCGGCGCACAGGCTGAGGCCGAACAGTGTCAGCAACAGCATCAGGGACCAATATCCCTTGCGGTTGGCCTTGAAGGTGTGCCATCGGCGGCGGTTGATGCCCGAGAGCGTGAATATGCGCATGGTCACGAGTCGAAGGAGTTGAAGTTGATGCGCGGGTCAACGAACATATAGGTGATGTCGCAGACCACCTTCATGACAAGTCCGATCAGCGAGCTGATGTAGAGGGTGGCGAACATAACCGGGTAGTCACGCTCCATGGCGGCCTCGAAACCCATGAGGCCAAGGCCGTCCAGAGAGAAGATGACCTCCACCAGCAGCGACCCGGTGAAGAAAATTCCGATAAAGGCTGCCGGCAGGCCGGAAATGACCAGAAGCATGGCGTTGCGAAAGACGTGGCCGTAGAGTACGCGCTTTTCGGTCAGCCCCTTGGCCCTGGCGGTCATGACATAAAGCTTGCCTATTTCGTCCAGAAAGCAGTTTTTGGTGAGTAGCGTCAGCCCCGCGAATCCGCCGAGCAGCATGGAGGTTACCGGCAGGATCATGTGCCAGAAATAGTCGAGAATCTGACCGGCAAGGCTTAAGTCGTCGAAATTCGGCGAAGTCAGGCCTCGCAATGGAAACCACTGGAGATAGCGTCCGCCCGCTGTGAAGATGATGAGAACGACTGCAAAGAGGAACGTGGGGATGGCGTTGCCCGTGATCACGGCTGTGGTCGTCCAGACATCGAAACGGCTGCCACTGCGCACCGCCTTGGCAATGCCAAGGGGAATGGAGACCAGGTAGATGATGAGGGTACTCCACAGCCCAAGGGAAATCGAAACCGGCATTTTCTCAAGAATGAGGTCCGTCACGGTGGAGTCGCGGAAAAAGCTCTCGCCTAGGTTCATGGTGGCGTAATTCTTCAGCATGAGCAGGAAACGTTCGCCCGCAGGTCTGTCAAATCCGTAGTATTCTTCGATTTGCCGGATTAGGGCCGGGTCCAGGCCGTCGGCCCCCTTGTAGATGGACTGGGAGACAGAGGTGTCGGCGGAGCGCATTTCGTCCGGAGCCGCCCCACTCACCCGCTCCAGCACGGAGCGGTTCGCGCCAGTCATCTGGGCGATGGTTTGTTCCACTGGACCACCAGGGGCAAACTGGACGACGAAGAAATTAACCGCCAGGATGCCCAAGAGCGTCGGGACCAGAAACAGGAATCTTTTGGCAAGATATGTCAGCATGCTAGCCGTCCCCTCGTGTTGTCGGCCTGTTCAGCGGTTTCTTTTCCCACCAGCAGTCCAGGGCCAGGCCATATCCGGGGCGTTTGTCCACAAAGCCGAACCTGTCCCACCACGCGACCCTGTAGAACGTCGATCCGCCCAATGGGATGACATAGTCGCCCCACATGAGCACCCGGTCCAGTGCACGGCCTGCAGCCACGGTTTCTTCCCAGGAGTCGGCCAGGGCCAGAGCCTCGGTCAGGGCGTCCACATCGGGCCGGGTCAGGCCGATAAGGTTGCGACCGCCTTCCATTTGAGCCGCAGAGGAGTGCCAATAGAGCATCTGCTCCTGCCCAGGGATCAGCATTTGGCCATAGGACGAGGCCACCATGTCGTAGTCGTGATCGCGCAACCGCCGGATGAATTGGGGTGAGTCCACCAGCAGAAGTTGCATATCAACGCCAAGGCGCTGCAACTGTCGGCCGAAGATCATGGCGATACGGCGCATGGAGGTGGAGTCCGTGACCAGACGGAATTCGAGCGGCTGACCGGTATCCCGGTGAATGCGCCGTCCGCCTTGCAGGTCATATCCGGCCTCCTCCAAGAGTCGGGCGGCCTCAAGCAGGTTTTCGCGGTTGAAGCCGTCTCCGGGAGTGGATGGGATGGAGCGAATTGTTTTGAACAGTTCGGGGGGCAGGGTTGATCTGAAGGGCTCCAGGAGCGCCAGTTCGCGGCCCTGGGCAGGGCCGCGTGCCGCCAACTCCGAATTGGTGAAAAAACTGCTGTTACGCGGGTATTGCCCGAACAAGAGCTTGCGATTGACCCATTCGTAGTCAAAGGCGAGCAGGAGTGCGCGCCGGACGCGCCAGTCGCGAAACACCGGCCGTCGGATATTGAAAAAGAACCCCTGGATGCCGAGGGGCTGCTCATGTTTGATTTCCTCCCGGACAATTTCTCCGGATTCGAGGGACGGGCCGCTGTAGAGCGTGGCCCAGACCTTGGCGGAATGCTCCTGTCGGATGTCATACAACCCGGCCTTGAACGCTTCGAGGGCCACTGTGGCGTCACGGTAGTAGTCGAACCTGACGATGTCGAAGTTGAACTGACCCCGGCGGACGGGATGGTCCTTGGCCCAATAGTCCGTGACCCTTTCATAGATGATCTCGCGGCCGGGCTTGAGGGACTTCACCCGGTACGGTCCGCTGCCCAAGGGCGGAGTCAGTGTGGTATGCTCCAGGTCATCTCCGTCCCAGAAATGGGCCGGGTAGATCGGAAGCTGGCCGAGAATGAACGGGAGCGATCGGGGAGCATTGGGTTTGAAATTGAATCGAATCGTGCGCTCCCCGAGTGTTTCTACGGACTCGACGTGATGAAAGAACCGGCGAAAAGCGTTGCCAAACCCTCTGCTCATGGCTTGATAGGTGAAGGCCACGTCATGGGCGGTGATGGGGGTTTTGTCGTGGAAGCGGGCTCGCGGGTCGAGATGAAATGCGATCCACGACCGATCATCGGCCATCTCTATCCCTACGGCCACAAGGCCATATTGGGTAAAGGGATCGTCCTCGGCGGCCACGGTCAGGCTATCGGCGAGATAATGCCAACCTGCCGGGGGGATTCCCTTGGTGGAAAAGGGGTTGAGGTTGTTGAACCTGCCCGTGGCGCTCTGGCGCAGTTCTCCTCCCTTGGGGGCATCAGGATCGGCGTATGCGAAATGGCTGAATCCCGGCCCGTACTTGGGCTGGCCCGCTGACGACACCGCATGGGCAGGCGGCGCGGCATACGCCGCCGCCGCGTAGGCATGGCAGACTAGCAGCAATAAAGCGCACACGCTACTGAATCGGGACATTGTAAGCAATCCGTTGGCGGGCGCCTCCCTTCCGGGGGGCGCCCGATTGTCGTTAGAATGTGAGGGACAGCCCCAGCTTGACATTCCTGCCCCGGTCCCAGGCACCGCGGTAGGTGATGTATTTCTTGTCAAAAAGGTTGTCTACGCCAAGGTCTGCGCGCAGGCCCTCGTAGCCCAGAAGACTCTTAGGGGTCCAGGCCACGGCAAAGCCATGGATATGGTAGTCAGGCACGGTGTCGGTGCTGCCGTTCCACGGCTGGTACCCCTTGGACTCGGCGGTGTAGTCGGATTTCCAGGTTAGGCCAAGATCGTATTCCGGGATGTCGCAGTGTACCCGCAGCCCGACCTGTTCCGGGGTCTGGCCCACACGGGCTCCGGTTTCCTCGTCCATGCCCATGACCTTGCCGTAAGTCAGGCTCATGGCGTAGCGCTCATAGGCATAGTGCATCTCGGCTTCGTAGCCGAAGCGGCGGACGCTGCCGGTGTTGACTGTGGTCCAGCGCATGTTCGGGAGAACACCGCCGATGAACACGGCACTCTGGAAGTCCTTTATGATCTCCCGGAAATACACGGCCTTGATGCGCAACGGATCATTGTCGGTGAACACGCCGTCAAAGGTCAGCCCCGTGCCGTACTCCCAGGTTTTTCCCTTTTCCGGTTTGAGGTCGGGATTGGGAACCACTTGGCCGAAGCCGGGCCAATCCATGAAGAAGTAAATCTCGTTCAGGGACGGCGGCCGGAAAGATTCTGCATAGGTGACGAAGAGGTTGAGCCACTTGCGGGCCTTCCAGTTGGCGGTGACCTTGGGAGTGATTTCGGACTCCTTCTGGCTCGCCCATTGGCCGCTTGATTCCTTGCGGCTGTATTGAGTGTACCGGGCGGCCGGGATGAGGGAGAATCCGTAGGGCAGGGATATGTTGTCCTGAATGAACATCCCGTAATCCCACCCTGTGGCTTTGGGCCTGGTGGCGTCCGATCCTTTCTGGTGGTCGATGTAATAGTCTGTGCCCGCTGTCAGGGTGTGGTGGAAGACCTCTTCCGTGCCGAAGCGGAAGGTGTTTTGAATGTCGCCCCCCCAACCGACCATGTTGTCGCTGGATTCTATGGCGACTTGGGAGCTGTTGGCTCGGTATGTGTATTGGCCTACGGCGCGCAGATCGAGCCAGTCGTTGTCTGCGGGGCTCAGGTTGTAGTTGCCGGTGACCTGGGTTTGGTTGGTGCGGTATACGCTGCCGCCAGCGGTGTGGAAGACATCTTCGAACCTGTTGTAGGCCAGCGAGGCGTACTGTCCCTCGGACGGAGTGATGGAGCCTTTGAGGTAGTTGGTGGTGCTGCTGCCGGTGCGATAGATCACGGAATTGCTGCTGTCCGGATCACTGGTGCGCATGTGTCCGAAGTCGCGGGTGGTCAAGTTGGCTACCAAACCGAAGAAGTCATCCCCGGCATAGGCCGTGGAGGAAAGCCACTCCTGGGAATCAACCGACTGATGCCCACCCCTGATCTGAGCCCCGAATTTTTCGCCGGGCCTGAGCATGTCGGAGGCGTCCTTGGTTTGCATGGAGATGACGCCGCCGATCCCGCCTGAGCCATGCAGGGTGGAGGAGGGGCCTCGGACCACCTCGACCTGTTTGAGTAAGGTTGGTTCGATGACGATCGGTGTTCTGGCGTTGCCCGCATTGTCGTTATAGAGCTGGCGGGCGCCGTCTATCTTGATGATGGTCTGTTCGTCCTCCAGCCCGCGAATGCTCGGCACCTGGAAGTAGGTGGAGGTTCCGCTGGAGAAATCCACGTTGGGAATGTTTTCGAGGAGATCCCTGATAGTGGTGGGTTGCTCCCGGTTGATTTCCTCTTCTCCGACCACGGACACGGACGCCGGAGCCTCGAATGCCGAAACTTCTGTGCGGGTTGCGGAGACCACCACGGTGTCCAGTATGATGCCGGTTTTCCCCTTTTCTTGTTGCGCGGCCTTTTTCTCGGGATTCTTCCCTGCCGCGACTCCGGGCAACGTCAGCAGTGCGACCAACGCAAAGGCGACCGCTCTGTGTGCCAGTTTCAAGCTGCTTTTCTTGCACATTTTTCCTCTCACTCCTTTTCTCCAATGAAATCAATCATGATCCCAGCGCCTCGGCCCATCTTTGCATGGATTCCGGTATCGATACCGGAGCGCCTGGGCTACAGTGAGGGAGTGAGAAAACCGCCTGGTTCGCGATGGCCGGAATGTGTGAGGCTGCGGGATTTGATACCAGGAGCCTTCGGATTGCCATTTGCGGTACAAAGGTGTCTCCGAGCAGGGCGATGACATCAGGAGCGACTGATTCAAGGCCTTCAAGGGTGTTGATGACCGTGAACCCCATCCCCCGGATATCCCCTTTGGCCAGATCGTCGCCTGAACTAATGCAGCCGGCGGGGCGGAGGATCAGGTTGTCGATGTCGCCTTCCGAGTTTTCCACAAGGAGATAGGTGTCTGATGCCTTGCGATGCGAAAGGCCCATAAGTACCAGAACCTTTTTGCCAAGACTTTTGGGCATCGCGTCTTGCGCTTTGGTCATTTCCTTTTCGTAGGTGTCGGCCCGTTCCAGTGCGATCTTCTTTCGGCCAAAGATCTCACCTGCCTGCAGGATTGCGGCAGATACGGATTGGGTGAAGTCGAGAATGTCCACGGTGTAGCCGAGCTCACGCAGCTCTTGGCTCATTTGGGAGGGACTGTTCGAGTCTCCGCTTTTTTCCAAAACAATATGTTTTGTTTCAAGCCGTTTGGCAGTGCTGTAGAGCAGTTTGCGTTTTTGCCCCATAATGCACAGTGTGCATTCCATCTGCTTGCTGAAGGGATACCGGGTTTCGATCATGGGCACGGCACCGGTGGACATGGCTTTGCAATAAATGCCAATGGCACTGCACACATCCACCACCTTGTCCCCGATGAATATCGAGTTGACCATGATTGGCATGTTTTTCATCCAGTTTTCTCCGCTAGTTGAACATGATTGTTACATTCATTCTCAATACGCAGGAAGGACTCCGCATGAGGACGCTACTAGCGAAAAACATGCCACGATGTTTTTCTTGAAAAGTAAGCCATATTAGATTGTTATGTCGGAACACGCAAAGGCGGCCATTGGGGTGTTTCCACCCCACCGTGCTATGCGTAGGGAAAAAACATAATTATTCGAGCTAAATGCTGGGATATCGCCCAATGCCCCGGTTTGGGAGGCCAGCACCCCACCTAGCCGGATGCGCTATCAAGTCCCATTTTTTTGATCTTGTCAAAGAGGGTTCGTCTGTCAATGCCCAAGGCGTTGGCGGTCTTGGTTCGATTCCATTGGTTCTGAAATAAGGCGGCCGAGATGGCCTCGACCTCGCATTGCGCCAGGTGTTCCCGAAGGCTCTTTGCCGTTGGCGAGGCCAGAGAATTGTGGGCAGGTTCGTCGTCGGCGTTGGAGTGGAGCATATCCATGAATCCCAATGTCCTGTATTGACGAAGTTGGTTTTTCAATTCCCTTACATTTCCTGGCCAGTCGTAGGCCATGATGGCCTTGAGGGAACTCCCGGGAATGAACTTGTTCTCATCGCTTTGCCCCAGGAAATGGCCGACAAGAAGGGGGATGTCCTCCTTGCGCTCGCGTAGCGGCGGAATGAGAATGGGGATTATATTGATCCGGTAGTAGAAATCAGCCCGCATCTGCCCTTTAGCCACCATGTCGGCGAGGTTCCTGTTTGTGGCAGCAACGACACGCAGGTCAGGTTTCACCACCTCGCAGCCACCCATCGGCGTGAACCCGTCGCCTTCCAGGGCGCGGAGCAGTTTTACCTGCATGGTCAGAGGAATCTCGCCCACTTCATCCAGAAATAGTGTCCCGCCATGGGCCGCTTCAAACAGCCCTTGCTTGTCCTTGTCTGCACCGGAGAAAGCCCCTTTGCGATAGCCGAACAGTTCGCTTTCCATGAGGTTTTCAGGAATGGCCCCGCAGTTTACCGGGATGAACGGCTTGGCCGCCCGCCTGCTGACCCTGTGTATTTCGCGGGCTACCAACTCCTTCCCAGTACCGGATTCTCCATAGACGATGACGTTTTCGTCGGACTGTGCGACTTGAATGATGGCGCTGAAGACGTTTTGCATGGCCGGTGACTTGCCGACAATATCGCCCAGGCGGCTCGACCTGAAATAGTCCTGGAATTCGCCGAGCTGCCGACTCATCCCGCTTTGGATTTCCTTGTAGCCCGAATGGTCGGACACAAAGCCGTCAACGTACTGGAGCTTGCCCCGGCTATCGAAGACGCCGACCCCGGTATCGAAAACCCACCTATCCCATCCGCGTTTATGCGAGGTGACATAAGCCAGCCGAAAGGAGCCACTTCCATACGCAAGAGCCTTTGAAGCGTCGTCAAATCTGACGTGATAGGAAGGGTGGATGTAATTGGTGAATCCCCCTGCGCCAGGGGCTGTCATTTCCTCTGGCTCGACCCCAAGCAGCTCACGGCAACCTCCACTGACATAGGCGAGAGACCACTTGCCATCATTGACGCGTCGGTATGCCATGCCCGGCAGGACATCAAGCAGCGAAGCGAGGCCATCCCAGGACTCTCTTCCTTCGGGGAGCAAAGCTTTTTCCAAGGGCGTATCGTTCAGGGAACATCTTTTCATAAAGTATCTCGTGCGTTGCTTGGCATAGTGCTTAAATTATTATATATTTATGTGCCTTAGTCGATCCGTCCCTCATGTTTCCATATGTATATCGGCCAGAGAAATCCCTCGCTCGGCATGCCCGATCTCGCTGCATACGATACCGTAGAATAACTACAGCCAACCTCCCGGCATACTGTCACGGTCAAGTTGTCGGTTGCAACGGAGCGGCTTTTTCCTGCGCCGAGGCTATGGAATTCAAGGGTGGAAGTTGCGGTTCGAGGGATCTTCGTCAATAGCTGCAACGTGTTAAATCGTGTTTTTTTAGCAAGTGTTGAGACACTACCTTTTGCCTCTAAGGGTTGAGGAGGCTGAAGCCGGATGCGTTGCTTGCATTGCTGTTCAATCTGATGCAAAGAGTGCCCAAAAAGATCGTGGTTTTTGCAAGCTAGGAGAGCATTATAAACGTCACCAGACCTGTCGCCTTGTTCTGACCCTAAGAATTCGCAGTAATAGAGCTGTCAATGGCTCAATGAAAGCTCCACCCATTTCGCGCAATTTTTCTGAGGGGGCAACACCAAGCGTCCTTCAAAGCCTACTGATCTGGAACTCCATCACGAAGAACCAAGAATAAAGGAAGCGACAAAGCTTTAAGGTTAGAGAAATTGATTTTCAAAGTCAACGCAGCTCGAAGAAGGTACATAAGATGTTGGCCTCTTGATCTTTAACAGTCTGATTTATTGTGCTATTATTGCTTCATTGGTACAACCTGAGCGATCCGGGCGCGGAGCAGGCGCTGCTCGATTGGCCTCCTTCGCCCGGTTCACCGGTTATTCCATTGAGGACGACATGCCGGGCGAGACCGCCATTTGTCGTTTCTGTAACGGTTTGATCCGCATGAAGGAGCTGGACACCTTGCTCGACATGTTCAACCGTTAGCTTGAAGGACAAGGGTTCCTTGTCCGTGAGGGAGCCGTGGTGGCCGCCTCGGTAGTCGAATCGCAGCGGTGGCCACGCAAGGTCATCGACGTGATGCCAGAGGACCGCTCCGAGGAGGCGGCCTGGCTCCGCAAGAGAAACCGGGCCTATTGCGGCTACAAGCTCCATGCGACACCTACGGTCGGGACAGATTTCTGCTCTGTGACCACATTACTCCCGCGAACCGTTCAGGCACGGATGAATTCGAACGCTTGGCGGTGGCGTCGGCCTTGATCCCGGCGTGTCAAACTGACTGCCAAGGTGCAGTAAGCCGAACCCGATGACGAATATCCTGTCCCTGAAATGAGCGTCAGTCCTGCAAAAATTCCACGTTCGCCTCAGATCCCCCCGGAATTTCCTCCTTTCTCAAGTTAAGTGTTCCCCTGCAACAGGGCGCAGCACAATTTGATTTGCATGATCGGCGGGCATGATATATCAATTAATCTTGATTTATGGATACGGCAGGAAACGGAAAACGGTGAAAATCCGTTGCGGACGCGCCGCTGTAACCGGCACATACCCGCCCGCATTCACCCGGCAGGGGAAGGATGCGGGCATCACGGGGCCGGAAGCCAGAAGACGTCCTGCCGGGGAGCGCCGGGCCGCGCGGCCATTGGGGCTCCTTGTCTGACACCTTGAAAAACGGAGTGGACATGAACGCGCACGTGATTGGTTTTCCGAGAATGGGGGCGGCCCGCGAGTTGAAATGGGCCCTTGAGCGACACTGGCGGGGAGAGCTTGACGAGGGCGGCCTGATGGCGGTCTCGTCGGAGCTCAAGGAGCGGCACTGGGCGGTGCAGGCCGGGGCCGGACTGGACTTCGTCTGCGTGGGGGATCATTCCCTCTATGACCATGTGCTGGACGCGGCTGTTATGGTCGGCGCCGTGCCGCAGCGGTTTCGGAACAGGGAGTGCGGCGGGCTTGCCGCTTATTTCCGCATGGCCCGCGGCGATGCCGACACGCCGGCCATGACCATGACCAAATGGTTTGATTCCAACTACCATTATATCGTTCCCGAGCTGGAATCTGCCACAATCTTCACCGGCCGGGCCGAGGCCCTGCGCCGGGACGCGGCCAGGGCTGCCGCCCTCGGGTTTCGTCCCAAGCCGGTTCTGGTAGGACCGTTGACGTTCCTGATGCTGGCAAGGGAAACGGGCGGTGCCAGCCGATGGGACCATGTGGCCGGGCTGGCCGAGGCCTATTGCCGGATTCTGGGCGAGCTGTCCGGTGTGGCCTCCTGGGTCCAACTGGACGAGCCCGCCTTGTGCCTCGACCTGCCGCCCCAGGCGGCAGAGGCCGCGCAATACGTCTATGGCGAACTGGCCCGGTCCTGCGATGGCGTAGATATCCTGCTGGCCACCTATTTCGGTCAGTTGCGCGAGAATCTCGACCTGGCCGCTTCGCTGCCCGTGGCCGCGTTGCATCTGGATCTGGTGCGCGGAAGCGGTCAGCTCGACGAGGCCCTTCGGGCGGTACCCGAGGGAATGGGCGTCTCCCTCGGGCTGGTCGATGGCCGCAATGTCTGGCGGACCGACCTGGATGCCGCGGCCAGGGCCGTGGACGAGGCCCGGAACGCTCTGGGCG
Source organism: Pseudodesulfovibrio alkaliphilus (assembly GCF_009729555.1). Taxonomy (NCBI): domain Bacteria; kingdom Pseudomonadati; phylum Thermodesulfobacteriota; class Desulfovibrionia; order Desulfovibrionales; family Desulfovibrionaceae; genus Pseudodesulfovibrio; species Pseudodesulfovibrio alkaliphilus. The sequence goes on along the minus strand of NZ_WODC01000001.1, from coordinate 787,028 downwards.
AGGACAGGGTGATGGTTGCCACAAGCTGCTCGTTGCTCCACTCGCCCATGGATGTGGAGCAAGAGACCTCCCTTGACCCGGAGATCAGACGCTGGATGGCCTTTGCCGTCCAGAAGTGCGCCGAGGTGGTGGCCCTCAAGGGGTTCGCCCGAGGCGAAAGCCCGGCGCTGTTTGCCGAGAACCGCGAGGCTCTGGCGGAGCGGCGCGGAAGTGTGCGGGTTCATGATCCGGCTGTGGCCGGGCGGCTTCTTTCGGTGGACGAAACCATGCTCACGCGCAAGTCGCCGGTAGCGCACCGGGCCGTTGTGCAGCGGGAGCGGTTCGGGCTGCCCCTTTTCCCCACAACGACCATCGGCTCCTTTCCCCAGACCCCGGAGATACGGAAGACGCGCCTCGCCCACAGGCGGGGGGAAATCTCAGAGACCGATTACGCCGACTGGATACGCGGGCGGATCGCCGAGGCGGTGGCCCAACAGGAGGCCCTGGATATTGACGTGCTGGTGCATGGTGAGCCGGAGCGAAACGACATGGTGGAGTACTTCGGCCAGATGCTCAACGGATTCTGCTTTACGGAAAACGGCTGGGTCCAGAGTTACGGCAGCCGTTGCGTCAAGCCGCCGGTCATTTATGGCGACGTGTCCAGGCCCGGCCCCATGACTGTTGACTGGATCACCTACGCCCAGTCCCTGACCGATCGGCCGATGAAGGGCATGCTCACGGGCCCGGTGACCATCCTGTGCTGGAGCTTCGTGCGCGACGACATCCCGCGTGGCGAGATCTGCCGCCAGCTTGCCCTGGCCGTGCGAGACGAAGTGACTGATCTGGAGGCTGCGGGCGTCGGCATCATTCAGGTGGACGAAGCGGCCCTGCGCGAGGGGATGCCGCTTCGGCAGGACGAGCGCGAGGCATACCTGCGCTGGGCCGTGGACAGCTTCCGGCTGGTCACGGGCGGGGTGGCAGACGAAACCCAGATCCACTCGCACATGTGCTACAGCGACTTCAATTCCATCGTGCAGTGGATCGGGGCCATGGACGCCGACGTGGTCAGCATCGAGGCGAGCCGAAGCGGTATGCGCCTACTCGACGCCTTTGACGCCCGTGAGTTCCCCGCGGCTATCGGGCCCGGTGTGTATGACATCCACAGCCCGAGGGTGCCCGGCGAGGACGAGATTCTCGATCTGCTGCGCAGGGCGTTGCGCGTGGTCCCGGCGGAGCGGCTCTGGGTCAACCCGGATTGCGGCCTGAAGACCCGCGCCTGGCCGGAGACCCTGGCTGCCCTGGAAAACATGGTTGCCGCCGCCAGACGCTTGCGGCAGGAGCAGGGCGAACAGGCAACGGAGTAGCCTTTGACCCGGCGTCCTCTGCCCGGGGCGGAGGACGCCGACCACCCGGCAGCAGGGCGGTCGGCCGCCATCCGATTCGTGATTGGGCGGGCTATTTCAAGGGGACGTACACCTCGGTCAGCAGGGCCTCAGGTGCGGTCCTGTCCGGGGTGTTGAGATATATCTCGATGCTTGCCCCGGCATCCGCCTCGTGCCCGTTCTGCGGCGCCCATTGACCGCACAGCCAGGCGTAGGTCCTGTGGAGTTCGGAGTGCGGTCCCTTGTGGAGGGTTTTGGCGTACCGGCCCCCGGCGATGGTCTTCATCCCCACAGGAGCCTGGACCTCGACCGGCCCTGCGACGGTGATGCACGCATCGTAGCGGATCTTGTCTTCGGGCGTAACGTCGGGGTCGTCGTGGCAAACGGCGAGCACCCGCGCCGATGGCGTGAAGAGTCCCTTGCCGTCTGCAAAGCCGCAGAGGGTCGACCATGCTTGGTGGCAATCCTTGTACGGTCCGACGTGACGGACGAAAACGACATCCATGGCCTCAAGGGTGTTGACACTTGCTTCCATGACGATCTCCTTCCAGTAGTTTGAGTGTTTACGTTCAATGCCGCCGTGGTGCGCATCGCGAAACTGCCTGGGGGAGAGGCCGAACATGGAGGTGAATGCCCGCGTGAATGATTCGTGGGTTTCGAATCCGGCGCTTAGGGCGATGTCCGTCACGCAAGCATCGCCGTGCTTCAGGGTGATGGCCGCCCGTTCCAGGCGAAGACGCCTGATGTGGGATTTCACCGACTCGCCGATCATGCCGCTGAAAATGCGGTGAAAATGATATGGCGAGAAACAGGCTATGGCGGCCAGTTCCTTCAGCGCCAGGGGCTCGTCCAGGTGGGTCTGGATGTGCTCCAGAACCCGGTCCATCCGCTTCGCGTAATCCTGTTTGGTTTCCTCTTTCGTGGTGCGCATGGGACTCCTTGTGCCACGATGCCGCTTGTGTCGCTTGATGGTTTTTGCGCTTTCGCAATGGCAGACAGGGTGCGCCCGCCTTGGAAGGGGGAGCGGGCCTGCAGGATCAGAGGAGGTGGATGGGGAAGGCCGCCATGGGTGGAATGGGCATCCCGGCCTTCCTCAGGCCGGGCACACGGCCCGTGCGAAAAAGCGGCAGGAGCGATCCTGCCAGCCGATGTAGCCCAGGTGGGCGTCGGCGTACCACGCGGCGGTGAATGCCTTGGTGTCGGCGCTCCAGAGCCGCGACTTGCGCGGATCGAACGCCGGGGCCTGACAGGAGAGACCCGGATGCGCGGCCCGGCCCATGAGCGCGGCCAGCTCGTCGATGGTGGGCAGCCGCCAGCCGGTGCGCCCTGCAAAGGCGCGTTCCCCCAGTCGCGCCGCGTGGGCCTTTGCGCGTTCCCAGGTCAGCGGATAGCGCGAGCCGTCCCGCTCCCAGAGCAGCCCCGCAAGGGAACCGTCCGGTCCGGGCTGGAGCACGGTGCCGTCGCCCTGGTCCGAGAACAGGGCCGGGGCAGCGCTATTGGGCCGCCACAACTCGTCGAGGCCAAAGAGGCTCCGCGCCTGCCGCGCTCCTGTTTTGATTGGCGTTGCCCGCGCCGGAGGGCGGCGCAACCGGGACGGCCACGGATCAGGCGGGTCCGCAAGGGAGCAGGCGGCGTCGCGGGCCGCCAGCCAGTCGGTTTCGGCCCGGTCCAAGGCATCGAGCATGGCGGCTGCGTCGGCAAAGCGATTGTCCGGGACTGCGGCCAGGGCACGGCTGAAGAGGCCGTCCCAGTCCGGGCCGGCGAGTTCGGGATCGTCCAGGACCAGCCCGATCGAATCGCGCCCTGGTTCCGGCAGCTTTCCGGTAAGCATCCGGTAAAGGGTCACGCCCACGGAAAAGATATCGGCGCGGCTGTCGGCCTTGTCCGGGTCGGCCTCCTGTTCGGGGGCGGTGTACCAGGGAGAGCCCACCACCATGCCCGGGTGGCGTGCAGGCCGCTCGCCGCGCAGCCGGCTCAGGCCGAAATCGATGAGCCTGACCGTGCCGAGACCGCCCTCGTCCTCGGCCAGCATGACGTTGAAGGGCTTGATGTCGCGGTGGACGATGCCCTCGTAATGGAGTCGGTCGAGCCCGTGGAGCATCTGGCGGGCCAGGGCCAGGGCTGCCTGTGCGCCCAGCCTGCGCGAAGGGCGCTCCGCATCGTAGGTCTCGCCCATGAGGGCGCCGAGGTTGCCGCAATAGTATTCCATGGTGAAATGGGGCGGGGTGGCCGCGCCGCCTTCGTCCACGTCCAGGACCGAGGCCACGTTGGCGTGGCTGATGCGGGCCATGGTGGCAGCCTCGCCCAGAAACAGGGAGGTCAGGGCATCGCTGCCCATGATGTCGATGAGGATGTCGGCGGGCTTGAGCACCTTGAGGGCCACCATGCGTCCGGTCACGGGCATGGCCGCCTTGTAGACCGCGCCCATGCCGCCCCGGCCCAGCAGGCCGCGAATCTCGTACCGTCCGATGTGCATGTCCCGACGATACCCCAAAGCCGGGCCAACGGGAAGTCGGGCCGATCAGCCCAGGCGGCGGGCGAACTCGGAGACGAGCACGGCACCGGCCTGGGCCACGTTGAGGGAGTCGAACTCGCGGCGCAGGGGGATGGAGAGATCGTGGTGACAGAGCTTGGCCACGCCGGGCCGCACTCCCTTTTCCTCGTTGCCGAGCACCAGCACGGCCGGGCCGGACAGCTCGGTCTCGTAGGCATTGAGGGCATCCGCGCCCGAGCGGGCGCAGTACAGGGTGAAATCGTGGTTGGCGCAGTCCTTGAGGGCCGCGGCCATATTGCCCGCCTTGGCCACGGGCAGCTTGTTCAGCGCTCCCGCGCTGGAGCGGACCGCCCCGGCCCCGAGATAGGCGCCGTGGTGCTGGCAGACGATGAGCCCGGCCCCGCCCAGAGCATAGACCGTGCGGGCCAGCACGCCCACGTTGCCTGTGTCCTGGACCTGATCCAGGGCCACGATGAGCGGCAGGGGCGCCTCGGGCGCGGATTCGAGCAGGGTTTCAAGCGAGACGTAGGACAGGGCCGCGCAGCGGGCGGCCACGCCCTGATGGTTGCCCCGGTACATGAAATCCAGATCCTTGGCCGAGACGGAGCGGAACGGCACCCCGGCCGTGCGGCACAGGGCGAGGATTTCCTCAAGCGCCGCATCGTGGCGGCCCTTGCGGAAGGCCACGAAATCGACCCGGCACGGTTCGTCGAGCAGCAGCTCTTTCACCGGCTTGTTGCCGACTACGTAAAGTTTACCGTCCTTCTTGTCCTGCATTTCATCCCCGCCTTGTCTGGGTGCGGCAAAGAGTTGCACATGGTTGCGTGCCGCCCCGCGACTATGTAGGGCTTTTGCCAAGCTATTGCAATCCCGAGCCAGGTGGGGTAGCACATTGTTCATCGGTTCATCACGTATAAGACTTTTTCTAGACTTCCCAAGTCCCTGGTTTTCTGGTACTGGGGCGGGAAGCCGGAGGAAAAATTGGACGCATTCAAATCTCTGCGCCCGCTTTTCGCGGCGCTCTGCATCGTCGGATTGGCGACCTTCATGGCCGGTTGTGCCGCCAAGTCTCCTGTCAGCGAGCCTGTCGCCGAGCGGGAACAAGGCGGTGTTCCCGATGACGCCGAGGCTCTGGACCCGGAGGTCATTGCCGCCCCGGTGGAGGAAGGGGAACTGACCCAGGCCGAGAAGGCGGTACTCAACGCACGCTTTGGCCTTCTCTTTGATCTCGAAGACCACAATAATGCCGATGTTGAGCGTTATTTCAACTATTTCAACCACAAAGCTCGCGCAACCATGGAGCGCTGGCTGGAGCGCTCGCAGCCGCATCTGCCATATGTGCGCCGCGTCTTCACCCAGTACGGTCTGCCCCAGGACCTTGTGCTTCTGCCCTTCACCGAGTCGGGGTACAATGTCCGCGCCTATTCATGGGCCGGGGCAGGTGGCATGTGGCAGTTCATGAAGGGCACCGGACGACTCTACGGTCTGCGATCCGACTGGTGGATCGACGAGCGCCGCGACCCCTACAAGTCCACCGACGCCGCCGCCCGGCATCTGCGCGACCTGTATGACCGCTTCGGCGACTGGTATCTGGCCCTGGCCGCCTACAATGCCGGCGAAGGGAAAATCTCCCGGGCCCTCAAGCTGACCGACTGCGACGACTTCTTCGAGCTGACGGCCAACAACCACAAGCTCACCGGCCGTGCCAAGCTCAAGCCGGAAACCAAGCACTATGTGCCCAAATTCATTGCCATTTCCAAGATATTCCAGAATCTTGACACCCTGGGGTACAACCCGGTCTCCTGGGACATGGAGCCCGAGGTGGTGCCCGTGCAGGTGCCCGGCGGTACCGACCTGCTCGCCCTGGCCCGTGCGGGCGGCCTGACCTGGAAGGAATTCCACGAGTACAACCCGGCCTATCGCCGACAGGTCAGCCCGCCGCACATGGAGACCACCGCCTATCTGCCCGCAGCCAAGGCGGACAGCATGATCGCCTATCTCAAGGACCCCGGTTCCCGTCCCTACGCAGGCTACACTCAGTACGCCGTGCGCAGCGGCGACTCCTGGTGGCGCATCTCCAACCGCTTCCGGGTGCCCGTGGCCGTGCTCAAGAAGGTCAACAATACCAATTCCGACATCCTGCGCCCTGGCCAGCTGGTCATGGTGCCTGGCAACGAGTCGGGCCGCGTGGTGGCCAGTTCCCCGTCCGAGGGCACTGCCTCGTCCACCCGTGCCATCGCCTCGCGTCGCGGCAACTACGTGGTGCGTAGCGGCGACACCCTGTGGTCCATCTCGCGCAAGTTCGGGACCACCGTGGACACCATCAAGCAGTCCAACGGTCTTCGCTCAAACGCCCTCAAGGCGGGCCAGCGCCTTTACATCCCGGACAATTCCGGCCAGGCCACCCGGCAGGCCGTTCGTGACGCGGAGCAGACCAAGGCCCAGCTGGTGCGTTACAAGGTGCGCCGTGGCGACAACTTGACGGCCATTGCCCGCAAGTTTGGCGTCACTGTGGCCGATCTGCGCAAGTGGAATTCCCTCAACTCCCGGGGCACCATCTATGCCGGGCAGGATCTCAAGGTGTACGTCCATTAGACCGCCCGCAGCCCAACGAAATGAAGCCGGGGGAGAACGCATCGCGTTCTCCCCCGGTCCTTTTTTGCACGACACCGACCCTGCCGGGGCAGGATCATGGGCCGTCTATCAGGCCAGTCCCTTGAATGGATCGGGCACCGGCTCGGCCCGTCCCTTGACATAGCCCCATTCCACCAGCCTGTAGTAGGCGTGTTTGGCCTGATCTCCCTGATTGACCTGCCCGAGAAAGCGCACATATTCTTCGGCTGCCCCGCGCCGGTCGCCCATGCCTTCCTTGCTGTAGCCCTTGTAGAAGGCGGAGTAGGGGTTGCCCGGCAAGGCGGCCTCATAGGCCGTGAAATTGGACAGGGCCTGCGAGAAGTTGCCTGCCCGGACCTGGAGCAGGCCGTTCAACTGCAGGGCCTGGGGTTCGCCCGGGTGGGCCTCGCGGGCACGCTCTGCATAGGGGATTCCCTCGCTGTACCGACCCTGTGCCGCCTTGCTTTTGGCCATGAGCAGAAGCCCGACATAGTCATTGGGCGCTTTGCTCAGGGCCGAGGCGATATGCTCGTCGGCCTTGGGGTATTCTTTTTTGACGATGAATTTTTCCGCGGTCTGCAAATCCCGTACGGCCGGTTCGATGGAGCGCAGGGAGGCGGTGTTGTCCATGTACCGCTCCCTGTAGAAGGAGTATTCTCTGGCCGAAGGGTATCGGGTGTTGGCCGCCGTGCGGGCCGTGGCCAGCCGCTCGCTGCTCATGGGGTGGGTGGCGAACATCACTTCCAGGGCATTGGGTTCGCGGTCATGCTTGGCGTTGAGCATGTCCATGAGCCCGGCCATGCCATCGGGATTGTATTCAGCCCGCGTCATGTATTCCATGCCCAGACTGTCGGCCTGGCGTTCGTCCTGGCGGCTGTAGGCGGCCAGAAGCATACCCGCGCCGAATCCGCCCAGGCCGCCTGCCAGGGCGCCCCACTCTCCCCCGTACTTGGCACCCACCAGGGCTCCGCCCACACCGGCCGCCAGAGAGACAAGGATGGAATTGCTCATGCGCGAGGCCGTGTGCCGGGCGTTGACGTGGCCGATCTCGTGGCCGAGCAGGGCTGCCATCTCGGCCTCGTTTTCCATGTCCAGCATGATGCCGCGTGTGCAGGCTATTGTCCCGCCGGGAAAGGCGTAGGCATTGACATAGGTGGCGTTGACCACCTGGAAGTTGTAAGGCATCTCCGGCCGGTGGCTAAGATCGGCGAGACGGTGGCCCACCTCGGACACATAGGCGTTGAGAGCCTCGTCCTGTGCCCGTCCGTAGTCAGCGGAGATCTGGTGCGGGGAAGCCTGTGTGTCCATGGAGATCTCTTCGGTCTCGCTGACGAGCATGAGCTGGCTTCGGCCGGTGACGGGATTCTTGGCGCAGCCGCCAAGGGCCATGAGCGCTGCGGCCATGGCTCCGGCCTTGATGAACCTGCGCCGGGTCCAGGGTTTGGAATAGGTACGCATCATCATCGCCTCATTGTTTTTTTTTCTTTTGATACCGTACTCATTCTTAATATTCAAGCCGCCTCGGCTCTTTCCAGGCTGTGGCCTCTCTGGAGATGGGCCAGGTACGCCGCTGCCTTCTGCCGCCAGTCCTGCGCCCTCAAGGCCAAGCCATGGGTCATGCCGACGGTCAGGACCGGGCCGGACTCGGTGCTCGGGAGGCGATGGTGGCTGGGGTCAATGTTCGCTTCACTGCCCTTTCGCACAGAAGCGCCTCGGTGAGGACTCTCCGGGTTTCCGGTCTTGACTTGGCCAATGGCCTGGGACACCATCACGCCTTCGTCAACCAGCAAGCGCCCGAGGTGTCGCCATGGCCGCTCCCCGCTCCGTTCTCATTCTCAAGACCGGGTCCACCTTTGACGATCTGGCTGCCGCCAGAGGGGACTTCGAGCATTGGACGGCTCAGGCCATGGGCCTGACTTCCGGACAATGGCTCTGCGCCGATGTCCGAAACGGCATGTCGCCGCCGGACCCGACCGCTGTTGCGGGATGCGTGATTACCGGCTCCCATGACATGGTCACGGACGATGCGGACTGGATGCTGGCCGCCGGAAGCTGGCTCTCCCGAGCCATGGAGGCCGGGCTGCCGCTGCTTGGCATCTGCTTTGGCCATCAACTCATGGCCCACGCTCTGGGCGGCCGCGCAGCCTATCATCCCGGCGGCCCGGAAATAGGAACTGTGGATGTGACCCTGACCGCGCAAGCGGCGGATGATCCCTTGTTCTCGGCTCTGCCGTCCGTGTTCGCGGCCCATGTGACCCATTCCCAGACTGCCATTGCCCTGCCGTCTGGAAGCGTGGTCCTGGCCGCCAGCGGTCATGATCCGCATCAGGCTTTTCGCCTTGGCCCCAATGCCTGGGGAGTACAGTTCCATCCTGAATTCGATGCCGAGGCCACCCGCCACTACGTCACGGCCCAGGCTGCCAAACTTGCAGCTCACGGCGCCGACCACGACACCGTGCTCGCCTCGGTGCGCGAAACCCCTGAATCGACAGGCCTGTTGCGCCGTTTCGCTGAGTATTGCCTCGGCTGACGGGGCAGGGCCGGTTGCGTCCGGGCGGAGTATAGGCTAAGGGTTGAAACGGTCGGCAGTTCACCCAGGCGTCGCCGCCCCGCACGGGGAGCTAAACCTGCCTTTTGATCCATTCCACCCGACACCTTGTTTCGTGCCGAGTCGGAAGTCGGCGGCCACCGGCAGTCCACCCCCGCGACAGGCGCGATAACAAGGACATGTCATGCCCAGAACACCCATGCCCATGTGCGTGGGCGATGTATCCGACTTCGCCCGCACCCTGCGTCGTCAACTCAAGGATCTTGAACGAATCCCCGGCCATGTGGAGATGCTCAACCTGCTCGCCAGGGCGGGCGGATTCCGCAACATCCAACACCTGCGAGCCCAGCAGACGCCACGGGAGGCGCTGGCCTTGTCTCCGTCGTCTAGCCAGGTTGACCCTGTCCTGATCAAACGGCTGTTGCGGCTTTTCGACGACAGGCGGCGGCTCGTGCGCTGGCCCAGAAAATTCACCCAGCGCAAGCTCTGCCTCTGGGTGGTCTGGTCGCGCGTTCCTTCTCGTGTGGTCATGACCGAGAAGGAGATCAACGCCCTGATCGAGGCCGCCCACCTTTTCGGCGACCATGCGCTGCTGCGTCGCGAACTGGTGGACCACGGCCTGCTCGCCCGCACCCCGGACGGCCGGAGATACTCCCGCCGCGAGGGCGCTTTGCCGACACAGGCCGCGGCTCTGCTCGACCATCTGCGACAGCGGGACCAGCTCCAGGCCCCACGGCATCGGCACTGAAGCGCATCCTGGCACAAGAGGCGGCGGGCGGCTGAAATCCGGCTTCCCGCCGCTGTCGGCGGTTGCGCCAGATCAAGTCCCGGAAAACGCAGGGAGGGGTCGATTACTTGTAGGAAAAGGTCCAGCCCTGGACTGCCTGGGAGGAGAGGTCGATCTTCAGGGAGCCCACGATGCGTTCCAGGAGCGTGCGCTCCTTGACAGGTCCGCGCACGAGCACGGCACGGCCCTCGATGCCGCACATGGACTTGAGCCGGTCAAATGCCTGGGACTCGCTGCCGAGCATGTCCACCAGCCCCAGCTCCAGGGCCTGACGGCCGGTAACGGCCCTGCCGTCGGCCACGGCGGCCACCCGGGCGCGTTCCATTTTGCGGGCTGCGGCCACGTCGTCCACGAACTGTTCGTGCAGATCGCGCATCAGGCCAAGGAGCTGATCGCGCTGGTCCTGGGTCAGGTCGCGCATGGGAGTTCCAGCGGCCTTGTAGCGGCCCGTGGTCAGCACCTCGGGCTTGATGCCGAGTTTGTCCAGAGCCTCGGCCACAGTGATGAACTCGGCCATGACCCCGATGGAGGCGGTGATGGAGCCGGGATTGGCCACAATGACATGGGCCGGGGCCGAGGCATAGTAGCCGCCGCTGGCGGCCACGGTGGCGTAGGAGGCGACCACGGGCTTGAGCCCGGCCAGGTCGGCCACGGCCTGATAGATTTCCTGGGAAGGCGCGATGGCTCCGCCTGGGGAATTGACGCGCAGCAGTACGCCTTTGACTGCCTTGTCGTCCCCGAGGGTGCGTATCCATCCGACCACCTCGGCGGAGTCGAGGATCATGCCCTCAAGTTCCACCACTCCGAGCTTGTCCGAGCGGAATCCGCCGCCAGGAGCAAGCCCCACCGAGCGAAGAAAGGCCGTGGCCCCCATGACGAGGACCACGGCCAACAGTATCATCATCACCCCGAAGAGAAAGGGGTGGCGCTGGGAGAAACGCAGCCGGGTTCCTTCCAAACGCATGGCGTTGCTCTACTTGCTCTCGTCCTCGGCGACCTCGGTCGTCTCGGCGGGTTCGGCCTTGGCCTCTTCCTCGGCGATCTCTTCAAGGATGTCGCTCGCGGCTTCCTCGAGTTTTTCGCGGAGCAGGTCGCCCAGAGTGGAGCCGGCATCAACGCCGCCGCCGAAGCTCTTGGACTTGCGCGCACCGCCGGAAACGGCGGCAGGCTCTTCCTTGGTCTGCTTGATGGACAGGCCGAGGCGGCGTTCGTCTGCGGAGACGTGGATCACCTTTGCCTCTATGGAGTCGCCTTCCTTGTATATTTCGGAAGGAGACTTGATCTTCTTGCGGCTGATCTCGGAGACATGCACCAGACCCTCGATGCCTTCCTCCACCTCGACGAAGAGGCCGAAGTCGGTGATGTTGGTCACGGTGCCGGTGATCATCTGGCCCACGGGATACTTGGAGGGAACCTGGGTCCACGGGTCTTCGGCCAGCTGCTTCACGCCCAGGGTGAACTTCTCGTTCTCCTTGTCCACGGTCAGCACCTTGGCCTGGACGGCATCACCCGTCTTGTAGACCTCGGAGGGGTGGCGGATCTTCTTGGTCCAGGAGATGTCCGAGACATGGATGAGGCCGTCGATGCCCTCCTCAATGCCGATGAACACGCCAAACTCGGTGATGTTCTTGATGGCCCCTTCAAGTACGGTGCCCTCGGGGTATTTCTCGGCCACCACATCCCAGGGGTTGGGGCTGATCTGTTTCATGCCGAGGCTGATGCGCTTCTTGTCCTGATCGACGCCAAGGACGATGACCTCGACCTCTTCGCCCACCTTGACCATCTGAGAGGGGTGGCGCAGCTTGCGGGTCCAGGACATCTCGGAGATGTGGACCAGTCCCTCCACGCCGTTCTCAAGCTCCACAAAGGCGCCGTAGTCGGCCAGATTGGTGATCATGCCGGTGAAGCGGGAGCCCTCGGGGTACTTTTCGGCAATGTTCTCCCACGGATCGGGGACCAGCTGCTTGAGGCCCAGGGAGACCTTCTGCGCTTCGCGGTCGAAGCTCAAGATCTTCAGCTCCAGGTCGTCGCCCAGCTGGACCATCTCCTTGGGATGCTTGATGCGCTTCCAGGACATGTCGGTGATGTGCAGCAGACCGTCGAGGCCGCCCAGGTCGATGAACACGCCGTATTCGGTGATGTTCTTGACCTTGCCGGTGACCACCTGTCCGTCCTCGAGGGTGTCGAGGAGCTTGTCGCGCTGCTCGCTGCGCATCTCTTCGAGAAGCACGCGGCGGGAGACGATGACGTTGCTGCGGCGGCGGTTGATCTTGAGAATCTTGAAGTCGAACTTTTTGTTGACCAGGGCGTCCATGTCCGGGACGGGCCGCAGGTCGACATGAGAACCGGGCAGGAAGGCCTCCACGCCGCCGAGATCGACGGTGTAGCCGCCCTTGATGCGGCGGAGAATGCGGCCGATGACTTCGCCGTCCTTCTCCATCAGCTCTTCCAGTTTATCAAAAAGCTGCATCCGCTTGGCCTTGTCACGGGACAAGTAGATGGTGCCCTCGGCTTCGTTCTTGCGGGCCACGAACACGTCGACCTTCTCGCCGATCTTGACGGTCACATTGCCGTCCGCGTCGAGAAACTCGCTGGCGGGAATCTGTCCTTCGGACTTGAAGTTCACGTCCACGAGCACGTAGTCCTTGTCGATCTTGACCACCTCGCCGGGGACGATGGTGCCTTCGTCAAGATCCCCGAAATCGGAATTCAGATATTCGTCGAGCGCATCGGCGAAGTTCAGCTCCATCTCGGTCGATTCAATAGTTTCTTTTGTGTTTTCCATGAGTTACCTCCACAACGGACCTCGGACAATGTATTTTAGCGCTTATGTTGAAGAAGACGGTACCAGCGCCTCCCAAGGGAGATCGTTCCGAGGCAGTCGAGCCTTGGGGTGCGCGGTCGGCCTGTGGCCGCTTCCGTCCTCTTGACGCTCACGGGGCCGTCTGGGCCCCTGGTCAAAGAAGAACCATGCTTTTATCGGAAAAACGACACAGTGTAAACTCCTTTTCCCTGGCGGATTCCTGGGGCTCGGGCGTGGTTCGCCGGGGCTGAACCCACGAAAAAACCAGCAGAAAAAATGGACCGGCAGACATGCGCCTGCCGGTCCGTAAATCCATGTGCTCCGGTCGGCTATTCCTTGCAGCTGTGCTTCATGCTCGTGCCTTCGACGATGAAGACCACGGACTCGGCCACATTGGTGGCCAGATCGGCAATGCGTTCCAGGTGGCGTGCGCCGATGATGGCGTGAACGCCGCGTTCCACGATGCGCGACTCCGAGACCATTTCGCTGACGAACTGGCGCAGGATGGCGATGTTCAGGTCGTCTGCCTTGTCGTCGGTGCGGCAGACCAGTCCGGCAAGGGAAACGTCCGAGTCCACATACGCCTTGAGCGCGTCCGAGAGCATGTGCTTGGCCGTGGCCGCCAGGCTTTCCATCTTGGGATTATGCGGCAGGGGGGGGCGGGTGCTCAGGAACATGGCGCGGTGGGCCAGGTTGACCGCCTCGTCGCCCAGGCGCTCAAGGTTGACCGTTATGCGTTGACTCCCCACGATGTTACGCAGGTCGATGGCCATGGGCTGGTCCAGGGCCAGCAGTTCGAGGGTGTAGTTGTCCAGATGGTCTTCGAGCTTGTTGATGGCCGCATCGCCCAGGATGACCTCCTCGGCCAGATCTGCGTCGTTTTCGAGAAAAGCCTTGGCAGCCTTGTGGACAGCGGCCTCGGACAAGGCGGCCATGCGCAGCACTTCGACCTTCAGGTCTTCGAGTTTCTTGGAAAAATGAGCACGTTGTTCCATCTATTCCTCCGGCGCGGTCTGTGGACGCCAGCCTGTCGTTATTCCTCAATTGCAGCCGATCGCACACCCTTTGCAGGCTGTCAACGGGCGGCAGCTCTAGCCGAAGCGGCCGGTGATGTAGTCTTCGGTCTGCTTGTTGCTCGGCTTGGTGAACATTGACTTGGTGTTGTCCACTTCAATGAGTCTGCCCATGTAGAAGAAGGCAGTGCGGTCAGAGACGCGGGCCGCCTGCTGCATGGAATGGGTGACGATGATGATGGTGAAATTCCTCTTCAGTTCATGGATGAGGTCTTCGATCTTCTGGGTGGCGATGGGGTCGAGCGCCGAGGCGGGCTCGTCCATGAGCAGCACCTCGGGCTGGACGGCCAAAGCGCGCGCGATGCACAGCCGCTGCTGCTGGCCACCCGAAAGCCCCAGTGCCGAGGTGTGCAGCCGGTCCTTGACCTCGTCCCACAGGGCCGCGCCCTTGAGGCTTTCCTCCACGGCCTGCTCAAGGAACGCCTTGTCCTTGATGCCGTTGACCCGCAGGCCGTAGGCCACGTTCTCGAAGACGGTCTTGGGGAAGGGGTTGGGTTTCTGGAAGACCATGCCGATGCGGCGCCTCAGGGAGACCACGTCAATGCCCGGCGCGTAGATGTCCTCGCCGTCAAGCACCATCTGCCCGGTGACGCGGGTGCCTGGGATCAGGTCGTTCATGCGGTTGATGCACCGCAGATAGGTGGATTTGCCGCAGCCGGACGGGCCGATAAGGGCCGTGACACGGTTGCGCTGGAATTCAAGGGTGATGTTCTCCAGAGCCTTGAAGTCCCCGTAATGGAAATCAAGATTGGTGGAGGCCACCTTGTTGGCGTTGTTCATGCCGCGTAAAACTCCCGGTGTCGAAGAATTGATCCCGTTTGCGGTAAGGGGATCACTGCTGTCTAGCCGGGCGCGGTTACGGGCGCATGACCTGATTGTTACAATTGGGAAACGAGGCAGGTTCCCCTGGCGGGGCGGTACTGGATCACTGCCCGGGGGCGATGGTCGCGGTCACGCGCAGGGTGTCGCCCTCGCGGGTGCTGACCGGGTCGCCGAGGCGGCCAAGGAGGGATTCCTCGCGCAGATGGACCACCAGGCGCAGCTTGTCGGGGTGGACGCCGATGACCACATGGCGGACTGGCCCGTCCTCCTCGCGCAGGACATTGGGCGCCTTGAGCGTCCAGGCCCCGGCCAGGTCGAGCACCAGCCGGGGAGGCGAGGCCAGGGTCAGATGGGTCACGGGGCCGATGGGCCTGTCGCCGACAACGGTCAGGACAAATCCCCCGGAAGTCGATTCAAGGCTGGCGGCGGTGATTGTGCCTCCGGCGGGCAGGGCTTCGGGGGCGGGTGACGGGGCAGGCGAGGGCGCTGCCGGGGGAGGAGTGTCCGAGGCGCGGGGTTGTGCGGCAGGGGGCCGAGGGGCTGCAACCGGGGCTTCGACCGGGATTTCGGCTTGGCTTTCTGCCGGTTCCGCGGACTGTCCGGTCGCCTGTTCGGTAGCCGGTCCCGGAGAAGTCTCAAAGGGCATGTCCGAAGGGATCACGGTGGGGTCCACGGCCATACGCACCTGAGCCGACTCCGCCTTGCGGTCCGAGGTCCGGCCCATTCCTCCGTGCAGGGCAAAGGCCGCGAGCCCGGCCGCCACGATGGCGGCGGCCAGCAGCATGCTGTGACCCTTGATTCTCTTCATTGTTCTGTCCTGTCGGTCTTCTTGCCGCTCGTGCGGTGGCGGCTTGTCGGCATTGTGTCTGTGCCTGCAGTCTATACTGGAATCCGGGCCGAAAGGCAAAGGCGGACCTTCACATCGCCTCGTAGAACCGGGCCAGCCGCTCCACCACAGCGCGGTCCGACCACCTCTCGACCATGAACCGGCGCGACGCCTCGCCCACGGCGCGGCAGCGGTCGCGGTCCTCTGCCAGCTCGTGCAGCCGGGCCTTAAGGCCGGCCCTGTCAGAGGCCGATACCCAGGGCAGGTCCTCGGTCTTGGCGAACCGGGCCACCTGGGCGCGATTCCAGGCATCGAGCCCGGCGATGACCGCAAGTCCCTGGGAGAGACCTTCCAGGCTGCTCACTCCGTAATAGCCCTGCATGTGGTCAAAGAGCACATGGCAGCGCCGCTTGCGGGCCAGGCACTCGGCGTTGGGCACGTCGTCGATGAGGTCCACGGCCAGTTTGTGCGGGCCGTTTTCCATGGCTTTGACCACGGCCAGAAAGTCGTCGGTGTTCTTCAGATCCTTGCGGGTGGGCGAGTGGCAGACCCGCAGCGGGCCGGGGTGGGCGAAACGTCCCGGCAGGGGCGTGAACAGCGGGTCATCCACGGGCACGAGGTTGGGCTGCCAGCTGGCCTCGGGCAGCAGACGCATCAGGTCCGGGGTGCTCACCAGCAGGTTGGCGCGGCCCAATCGTTTGTACTTGTCGCGAAAGGCGCCGGGGTTGGAGCGGAAGTCGTGATGTCCGTGGTGGTGATGGACCACGGCCTTGCCGAGCAGATGGTCGGCTGGCAGATGCGGGCCAAAGGGCTGGTGTTCGTCGCAGGTCATGTGGAAGTGGAGGACATCCGCCTCGCGCAGGAGCATGCCCAGCTCCTCCACGCCGTCCGGGCCCAGGTCGGGCAGGTGCAGATCCTTTTCCCAGGCGTGGGTGTAGCGCGTCTCCAGAGTGGCCAGCCGGGCCGTGTGCCGGGTGTGGCGGTTGAGGGCGCGGCAGAACTGGATGGCGGTTCCGGCCGGGTCGTTGATGGCAAGCATGAGAATGATCATCGGCCGCCTCCTGACGGGTCATGGCCGGAATCGGGGCCATGACTGGCGTAGACCACTCGGACGGCGTCGAGAAACCGACCCACCTCGGCGGCCAGCTCGGCCGCCCGGCCCAGATCATCCGCCAGGGCCGCCTCCTCAATGCCTGCGCCCAGCTCCGTGAGCCGGGGGAAGCCATAGGATGCGCCCGTTCCCTTGAGCCGGTGGCCGAAGAGACGCACCGGCTCGGCCCGGCCAGCGGCCGCAGCCCGGGCCACGGCCGCCAGATCGGCCCGTTGCAGTTCGAAATAGCGGGGCATGATGGCGGCCAGGTCGGCGTCCACGGTCACGGTGAAGGGCTTCATGTTCCTCCAGGGGCGGATTACTGGTGCCTGGGCGCCCCTGTTTCCACCGTATGCAGTTCTTCGCTTTTGTCGCCCGAGAGGTCCAGGGCGTCGAACTCCCTGCTTGCGGGCAGGTGCATTGTGAATTGGCGCAGGGTATCGACGCGGGCCGTGGCCGGTTCCATGGAGCAGTCGAGCACATGGCCGCCGCCACTGCGGTCGCGGGTCAGGAAGTGCCAGTGGAATCCCGGCACGTTGACCCCCTTGACGAAGGGCGGCGAGTAGTAGCCCACCAGGGTGCCTTCGCCGGAGAATTGGACCACCACCTGTTCCTTGACCGCTTCGGCCAGGGGGACGTAGGGCGGGTTCTGCCTGGGGATGGCCCGGGCCTTGACAAAGGGGAAACGCGCATCAACCCGGATGGCGAAGAAGGCGTTGCGCGAGGGCAGCCCCTCGGTCACGGCCCTGTTCAACTCGTCAAGGGAGCCGATGCGCCCGAGCTTGAGAATGGTGTCCTCTTCGAAGAAAGAGACGGTGGCAAAGGGTATCCGGGCGGAATCGGCCGGAATCTGAGCCTTTCCTCCGGCCACGACGTGGTACGCCTCGCCGTCGAGAACCACCAGCTCGCCGTCGAGGCCGTTGAGAGTGCCCAGGCCGAAGTCTCCCTGATCCTTGAGATCCCTGATGGTCATCTGGCCGTCGTAGAGCCCGGCCAGCAGGGCGTCTATGGTGGAGTACTGGAAGAGGGTCTCGCCAGCCAGGGCCAGACGGGCCGGCAGCAGAAGCAGTAACAGCAGGCACAGGGCGTTGGTACGCATGGATTTCCCTTGTTGCTGGTTTCCGGACGGGGTCGCGTCTAGAATTTGGTTCCCCGTCCGGCGTCGTTGTCCTGTTTTTCGAAGGCAGCTTGTCGTAGCCGTTTGATCCAGACTTCTCCGGTGCGGGTGTTGAACAGGAGCTTGCGGCCCTGGTTGCCCCCCACGTCCTGCACGGTCAGCTCAAGCCGGGCAAAGCGCAGCAGCTTGCGGGCCATCTCGATGTTGCGCCGGCCGATGTCGTAGGAAGAATACTCCATGCCGCGCACGGCGAGGCCGGACGACCCGCCAAAAAGTTTGAGCACCAGGTCGCGTCTGGGCACCCCGACCTTGTCCATGGATTCGAGCATGTTTTGCAGCGCGGTATCCACGAACCGACATATCTGCGGTTCATGGGCGCCTCGCTTGCCTGCCGAGCTGTCCGGCAGAAAGGCGTGACAGATGGCGCCGATGCCCATCTTGGGCACATGCATGGTCACGGCCACGCACGAACCCAGCACAGTGGAGACCAGTGTGGGGGCAACGCCGAAAAAACAGTCTCCCGTCTGCAGGAATACCCGGGGCAGATCCTGCCCGTGCTTGTTCATAGGCTGTTGTCCGTTTTGATCGTTATCGGGGAAGAACCAGAGTTAATTTGGACTGCACGGCGATCCAAGTCAACCCCTGCCGTCCTCTTTGGTCTGCCGGGCCGGTATGCGCTGGCAAAAGAGCAGCGAAAGGATGCTCAATGCGGCTGCGCCGAGGAAGACGATCCGGTGGTCGGTCAGCCAGAGCAGTCCGCCCAGCAGGGGGATGACCACGGCCGCGATGTGGTTGATGGTGAAGCCGACGGCCATGCCCGATGCGATGTCGGCGGGGTCCGCGATCTTGTGGTAGAAGGTCCTGATGGCCATGGCCGCGTTGTAGAGGATGTTGTTGACCACGTAGAGGACTCCCGCCACAAGGCCGCTGTCGGTCATGGCGTAGCCGACAAAGACGAGGGTCAGACCCGCGTACTCCACACTGAGGACCGTTCGTTCGCCGAAGCGGTTCACGGCCCGGCCCGCCAGCGGCGCCGCGAAGAAGTTGATCACGTTATTGAGCACGAAGAGCGCGGTCACCTGCCCGATGGAGTAGCCGAACCGCTCAACCAGCAAGAAGACCGCAAAGGCCACGAATATCTGCCGCCGGGCTCCGCCGAGGAAGGTCAGGACGTAGTAGAGCCAGTAACGGGCCTTGAGGACCATGCGCTTGTTTTGGGGGGTGATGCCCACGCTTCCCGGGTCGCGGGTCATGCCCCACAATCCGGCGGCCACGGCCAGTCCGCCGAGCAGGGCGAACATTTCGGCGTAACTCATCGTCCTGGCCAGGAAGTAGATGGCCGTTCCCACGGCGATGTTGGTCAGGGCCGCCGCGCCGCGCAGGCGGCCCATGACCAGCGGAGCCTCGGTGCGGCTGAAATGCTGGAGCGTCAGCGATTGGTTCATGGTTTCGAAGTAGTGGAAGCCGAAACTCATGAGCAGGGTGGTAAAGACCAGCCCGGCCGTGGAGGGCAGCAGCCCGGCCAGGGCCACGCCCAGGCCGAGGATGCAGACCGAGAGCGCGGCCAGCCGGTGCTCGCGGAGGATGAGGAGCAGGTACAGGGCGGTAAGGGCTAGAAAACCCGGCACTTCGCGCACGGACTGGACCAAGCCCACGTCCAGCCCGGACAGCCCGCCCACTTCCACGGCGAAATTGTTGAAGAGCGTCCGCCACCCCTGGAACCCCGCCTGTGCGCCCACAACGAGCACGAGCAGGAAGAGATACATGCGGCGGCGCTGGGAGGATTCGTCCACGGCCACCTCGCTGCGAGGCGAGCACAATAGGGCTTTGACATGCCAAAGATCAAGGATAGAATCGCCCCGTTGCCTTGATCGGGCCGACCCGGATTCATCAAACCCCTGGAGACAGCCGTTCGTGAACCCTCCCATCGATATCACTCCGGTCCTGGTCAGCGCCTGTCTGGCCGGACAGCGCTGCCGCTACGACGGCACGGCCTCGCCCGACGCCCGTGTCATGGACCTGGTGGCCCAGGGGCGGGCCATTCCTTTTTGTCCCGAGATTGCGGGCGGGCTGCCCACCCCGCGTCCGGCCTGCGAACTGCGCCATGGCCGCGTGGTTGACCGGGATGGCGTTGACCGTACCGGAGCCTTCCTGCGCGGAGCCGAGCAGGGGCTGGAGCTGGTCCGGCTGGCCCGCTGCGCACGGGCCGTGCTCAAGGCCCGCTCTCCTTCCTGCGGACTGGGCCGGGTCTATGACGGCTCTTTCTCCGGCACTCTGGTGCCGGGTCACGGACTCTTTGCAGCCATGCTTCTTGACGCGGGCGTCGAGGTGGTCACAGAGGAAGGGCAGGAGGGCGGATGACGCACTATCTGGGCCTGCCCCTGACCGTCCGCGCCCATCCCCGCGCCCGGCGGGTGCTGCTCAAGCTGGTGCCGGGCCGGGGGCTGGAGGTGGTGGTGCCCCGCGGCTTCGACCAGACCCTGGTGGGAGACATCCTCGACGCCCGGCGTACCTGGATCGAGCGCACCCGCGAGGCCATGGAGGCCAGGGGCGCAAATCTGGACGGGCATCCGCCAGCCCTGCCCGGGACCGTGGAATTTCGCGCCCTGGGCCGTTGCTGCCGGGTGGACGCCCTGCACCGGCCGGGCAAGGCCGAAGCGGTGGAAAACGGTCCCCGCCTGCTGGTTCGCGGCCCTGTTGACGATCCGGCCCTTCTCGTCGATGCGCTGGTCCGGCTCACGGTGCACAAGGCACGCGAGTTCCTGCTGCCGCGTCTGGATGCTGCCAGCCGCCGGTTTGGACTGCCCTATTCGGCCATGCGCGTACGGCGTCAGCGCACACGCTGGGGCAGCTGCTCGGGGCGGGGTGTCATCAGCCTCAACGCCAAGCTCCTTTTTCTGCCTCCCGAGTTGGTGGACCATCTGCTGCTCCATGAGTTGTGCCATACCCGGCATCTCAATCATTCCCAAGCTTACTGGGCGCTAGTGGCCAGCCACCAGCCCGATTTCGAGCGCCTCGAGCGGGAACTGACCCGAGCTGTGACCCTGGTGCCGCCCTGGTTTCGCTGACCGCGCCCCTGGCCGATCTTTTCTCCCCGCCGGCCAGCCTGGACGGAACCGGGGTGTTGCGGTTGCCTTTTCCCTTTCTTCGGCTACAATACTCTTCCACTCTCGGAAGTGCCCCCCCTGACGAAAGGGGCTCCCGAAACAGTGATGACGCAGCTGCAAGGAGGCATATTGTCATATATAACAAGCGATTCAGTAGTCGCTACGGTTTTTGAGCTGACGTGGGAGAGCGCCCATGCGGCGCATGTCGAACGCTACCGCGCCGAAGAGGTCAGCTTTGTGCGCGACATCCTGCCCCTTGGCCTGAAAAGCCGGATGCGCGGCCTTGGCGTGGGCGATTCGGTGGAGATGGCCATTGATCCCTCCGAGATCCCCGAATTCAAGCCCGGAAAAGTGCTGGACATGCCCATGGCCCGGTTCAGAGGGCCCCAGGGCGTCAGGCCGCGTCTTGGCCGGTTCTATCCTCAGCACCTCATTGAAAACGTGCCCGGCACCCGCCCCGACTCGGATGCCCCGTTTCGCGTGGTGGAGACGGACAAGATAGGCTTCAAGGCCGACCTCAATCACCCCATGGCCGGTCGCGACGTGCGTATCCGGGCCAGGGTTCTCGGCATCCGCCCCGCTTCCGGTGCGGGGGGCACGCTGCGCCGCTGGCCCGACATTCTCTTCAACGGCCCAGGTATGCAGGCCCAGCTGCCGGGCGCGGCCACGGACTTTTTCAGCGACGATCCTTTTTCCCGGGATGACGAGTCCCACGAGGTTCAGGGCAGTGCCCTGTCCGGGCAGGATGCCTGGCTCGACAACAGGGCCAGGGCAGGGATGACAGGCATTCATGCCGGTTTGCTGCGCGAGGGCATGGACATCCTGGACCTCATGGCCGGACGGGATTCGCTGTTGCCGGAGGGGCTGGCCCCGGCCTCGGTCACGGGGCTGGGCCTGAGCGCCAAGGAGATGGCTGCCAATCCGGCCCTGACCGCCTCGGTGATCCACAACCCCAATCAGAACCCGGAGCTGCCCTTTGACGAGGCCGGTTTCGACGCCGTTGTCTGTTCCGCGTCCGTGGAATATCTGGCCCGCCCCTTTGCGGTCTTTGCCGAGGCGGCCCGCGTGCTGCGGCCTGGCGGAGTGTTTGTCCTGACCTTCTCCAACCGTTGGCACGGGTCAGGGGCTTTGCGCATATGGACCGAGCTGCTCGAATTCGAGAGGATGGGGCTGGTCAGCCAGTATTTTGCCCACACCGAGGGTTTTGGCGACGTACGCACCATCAGCGAGCGCGGTTGGCCGCTTCCGGCGGAGGGAGCAGGCCCGGCTGGCGACAAGCCGTCTGTCAGCGATCCGGTCTATGCCGTGTGGGCGCGGCTGAGGGGCTGACCCGGCGCCCGGCTTTGTCGCGCAACGGTCTTAACAGTCTGTATAAGGCGATCTGCGGCGTTGCTTCTGGAAGGCCAAATCCTTGACCTTTTTTCGCGTCTTGCATCTCGCCACCTTTGAACCGTCTGCACGTTCCGACTGTATCAACGGCCTTAAGCCAGTTCGGCGCGGGACAGGGTGGCGATGAGGCGCTTGAGCAGATCCACGTCATAGGCTCCGCGCTGGGACTTGATCCGGGTCAGGGCCTCGAAGGGGGTCAGGGGCTTGCGGCCCGGGCCGCCGCGCACCAGCCCGTCGTACTCGTTGCACAGGGCCACGACCTTGACATAGGAAGGCAGCATGGCCCCGGAGGCGCCGGAGGGATACCCGGCGCCGTTCTCGCGCTCGTGGTGGAAGAGAATACATTGCAACGTCTCCTGGGGCAGGGGCAGGGAAGAGCATACGCCCACCCCCAGGGCCGGATGGGAACGGACCATGTCCAACTCGGCCTGGCTCAGGGTGTCGCGCCGCCGTGAGAAAAGTTCGGCAGGCAGTTCCAGCTTGCCGATGTCGTGGAGCATGGCCCCCATGCCCACAGCCACCAGCAGATCCGCGTCATCCTTCACATAGGTGGCGAGTACGCTCACGGTCAGGACCATGACCCCGATGCCGTGGCGGTACAGTTCGTTGCCCTCGGCGATGAAGCGAGAGAGTTCCCTGAGGGCGTCGTCGCGGGCCAGAAATTTCAGGCTGTTGGCTATCAGTGCCCGGATGCGGGCGAAGCTGCGCCGGTCCATGTTCTTGGGCAGACTCGTCTCAAAGGCCTTTCGGGCCAGGGAGACTGTGGCGTCGTTCCAGGCTCTGGCCCGCTCGCGTACCGGGATGCTTTCGTCGTTCAGCAGTTCGAGCAGATTGTCGTGCAGGTAGGCGGCGTAGCGCCGGTAGTCCTCGGCGCGGACGTACAGATGCTCCACGCCCAGGCGGGACAGCCGCTCCTTGTGCTCGTCCGTGAAGAGTTCCCCCTTTTCGGCATACAGGACATAGCCGTGATCCTGTTTGAGAAACAGGGAGAAGCCGCCCACCCGGGAGGGGATAACCATGTAGGGCGAGACCTTGAACAAGGTTCCGGTTGGCTGTGTGGGGGTGTGGTCGCCGTTTTCGGCCGCTGCTGTGGTTCCCATGGCTCCCTCCTGCATGGTCGGGCCGCCGGGACGCTCCTGGACGCCGGGACCGCACGGCCCGGGCTTGGGATGTTCTGGCAACCCGGCTGTCTTCGCCTCCCTCCGGTGTCCGGCTTGCGGCACAATCGCCTTCCGCCGCCCGCAAAGGGCGAAGACCCGTGGCTTTCCGTCCCCGCCTCGCGACGGGTTTGGCTTGTCTTCAGTGTTGACCATACGCGCCCCGGTCCGGGCTGTAAACCTCGACCGATGTTTTCCCGCCCCGCACGCTTTGATAGGCATCCGTGCGATCCGGATAATAGATAGGCATATATTCCGGCTGGATGGAGTGCAGATGCTTTTGTTTGCCGACTGGTTGGCGCCCCTTGCCTTCCACCTGGGAATGTTTATCATCCCCCGATGCACAACACCGACCCCAAAAACGACATCCGCCCGCGAAACGTCATTCGCATAGAAGGTGCCCGGCACCACAACCTCAAGAACCTGACCCTCGACATCCCCCGCGACCAGCTGGTGGTGGTCTGCGGCCCCTCGGGCTCGGGCAAGTCCACCCTGGCCTTTGACATCGTCTATGCCGAGGGCCAGCGCCGCTACGTGGAGTCGCTCTCGGCCTACGCCCGGCAGTTCCTGCCCCAGATGGACAAGCCGGACGTGGACAAGGTGGAGGGCCTCTCCCCGGCCATCAGCCTGGAGCAGCAGACCGCCACCCGCAACCCGCGCTCCACCGTGGGGACCGTCACCGAGGTCTATGACTTCCTTCGGGTGTTTTTCGCCAGACTGGGCAAGTTCTACTGCCCCGAGTGTGGCAGGCCCATCGCTGCCCAGACCACGGACGCCATTGTCAACACCGTGCTGGCCATGCCCGAGGGCACCAAGTTCATGGTTCTGGCCCCGCTGGTGGAGCATCAGAAGGGAACCCACAAGGACCTTTTCGCCAAACTGCGCAAGGAGGGGTTTGCCCGGGTGCGTGTCAACGGCGTGCTCCATACCCTGGACGATGCGCCCGAGCTGGAGAAGAACAAGAAGCACACCATTGATCTGGTGGTGGACCGTCTGGTCATCCGCGAGGGCATGGCCAAGCGGCTGACCGATTCGGTGGAGCTGGCCCTGGCCCGTGGCGACGAGCGCATGATCGTCACAGTGCTGGAGGGCGACGGACCGGGCCGCGACATCGCCATGTCCACCCTGTCCACCTGCCCTTCGTGCAGGATTTCCATGCCGCGTCTCAGCCCCCAGCTCTTTTCCTTCAACTCCCCCCAGGGCGCGTGCCCGGCCTGCAACGGCATCGGCAGCGTGGACTATTTCGAGCCGGACCTCATCGCGCCCAACCGGGGGCTCTCCCTCAACCAGGGCGGCGTCATCCCCTGGAAATCCGCCTATCGCCAGAGTCAGTACGGCCCGCAGCTCAAGAAGCTCGGCAAGTCCCACGGCTTTACCCTGGACACCCCTCTGGCCGAGTTCCCGCCCGAGGCGTGGCACGCCCTTTTTCATGGCGACCCGGCCACTGGCTGGCCCGGGGTGGTGCCCCTGCTCGACCTGAGCCAGCAACAGGCCGGGGTATGGGACCACTGGACGGCCCGTTTCCGCCAGAGCCGACCCTGTCCGGCCTGCCGGGGGGCGCGGCTGCGGCCCGAGGCCCTGGCCGTGCGCGTGGCCGACAGTAACATGGACGAGTTCACCTCCATGTCCATCCAGCGCGCCCTGGAGTGGCTTCAGAACCTCGAGTTCACCGGCCACGAGACGCGCATCTCCGAGCCCCTGCTCAAGGAGCTGACCCACCGTCTCGGGTTCATGGTCAACGTGGGCCTCGAATATCTTTCCCTGGGGCGTAACATGTCCACCCTCTCGGGCGGCGAGGCCCAGCGCATCCGGCTCGCCTCCCAACTCGGCTCCGGGCTGGTGGGCGTCACCTATGTGCTCGACGAACCGTCCATCGGTCTGCACCCCCGCGACAACGAGCGGCTGCTCGGAACGCTGCGCTCGCTCCAGAGCCGGGGAAATACCGTGCTGGTGGTGGAGCACGACGAGCCCACCATCCGCCACGCCGACCACATCATCGAGATCGGTCCAAGCTCGGGCTGGCTCGGCGGGGAGGTCGTCTTTCAGGGGTCGGTGGAGGAGCTGCTCAAGGCCGAGACCCTGACCGGAAAATATCTGCGCGGCGACCTCTTCATCGCCCCGCCCGAGACGCGGCGCAAGGCCAGGAGAGCCATCACCCTGCGCGGGGTGAGCACCAACAATCTCAAGGATCTGGATGTGAGCGTCCCCCTGGGGGTCATGACCTGCGTGACCGGCGTGTCCGGCTCCGGCAAAAGCTCACTGGTCATGGATTCCCTCTATCGGCATCTGCTGCTGCACATGGGGCAGAAGGCCAACAGTCCCGGAACCATCCGGGGCATAGACGGCCTTGATCTGGTGGAAAAGGTCATTTCCATCGACCAGACCCCCATCGGCCGCACCCCTCGCTCCAACCCGGCCACCTACACCAAGATATTCGACGAGATACGCAAGATCTTCGCCGGTTCCAAAGAGGCCCGGACCCGGGGCTACCAGCCGGGCCGCTTCTCCTTCAACGTCAAGGGCGGCCGGTGCGAGGCATGCAGGGGCGACGGCCAGATCAGGGTCGAGATGCACTTTCTGCCCGATGTTTACGTCACCTGCGAGGCGTGCAAGGGCAAGCGCTACACGGCCCAGACGCTGGAGGTGGAGTACCGGGGCAAGAGCATCGCCGATGTGCTGGACATGACCGTGCGTCAGGCCCGCGAGTTTTTCGCCAACCATCCGGCCCTGGTCCGACGGCTCGACGTGCTGGCCGAGGTGGGTCTGGAATATCTGCGCCTGGGCCAGCCCGCCACCACCCTGTCCGGCGGCGAGGCCCAGCGCATCAAGATCTCCCGCGAGCTGGGCAAGCGCAACCTGCCCGGCGCCCTCTACATCCTTGACGAGCCTACCACCGGCCTGCACATGCACGAGGTGGGCAAGCTCATCCGAGTGCTTCACGCCCTGGTGGAAAAAGGGGCCACAGTCATCGTCATCGAGCACAACACCGACGTGATCATGGCCTCGGACCACGTCATCGACCTCGGCCCCGGCGGGGGCGAGCATGGCGGCCGCATCGTGGCCTCGGGCACCCCCGAGGAGATCATCGCCAACCCGGATTCCGTCACGGGCGGTTTCCTGCTGTAATTCCGAAAGCCGAAACAATCGGGCCGCTCCACCTCGCGGGAGGGGAGCGGCCCTTTTTGATTCATGAACCGATCGGCGGGCTACATGACCCGGCAGCCGTCCTCGGTGACCACCACCTGGTATTCCCAGCGTATGCCGCCCCAGGCCGGATCGTACAGGCCAGGCTCCACAGTGACCACCATGCCCGGTTCAAGGATGCAGCTGGCGGCCCTGCTCAGGCTCGGCGGCTCGTGGGTCTCAAGGCCGATGCCGTGGCCCAGGCCGTGGGTGAACTGGTGGGCCACCCCGGCCCTGTCGAACACGGCCCAGGCCGCTTCATACGCCTCGACGCAGGGCAGACCTGGCCGAATGATGTCGATGGCCGTCTGCTGGGAGGCGCGAACCAGGTCCATGGTCCGCTTGAAGCGGTCCGAAGGGGTGTCGCCCACCCAGAAGGTCCGGGTCTGGTCCGAGTTGTAGCCCAGGCAGCGGCAGCCGGTGTCGATGAGCACCAGCTCGTTGTCTCGCAACTCGGTCTGGCCGGGGATGGCGTGGGGCAGGGCCGCGTTGGGTCCGACCCCGACGATGGTGGAAAAGGCCATTTCCTCGGCTCCGTTCTCGCGGAAGAACTTTTCCACTTCCCAGGATATCTCGGCCTCGGTGCGGCCCGGCTCAAGCCGGGTCTCGATATGCTCAAAGAGGCGGTGGTTCAGCTCGATGGCAGCGTCCATGCGCTCAAGCTCGTCCTGGTCCTTGATGATGCGCAGGGCTTCGACGAGGTTGTCCGCCCCGGTCAGGTCAGTTTTTTCCCTGAGCTTGTCGTAATCGAAGAGGTGCAGCGCCTTGGGCTCGAAGCCCAGGGTCCGCACCTTCAGGCTCTGAGCTGTGGCCAGGACCAGATCGTGCTTGTCGCGGCTGTAGATGTGCAGGGCCGAGTCGTCCCAGACGCGGCGGGCGGCGTCCACGTACCGGGGATCGGTGAAGAGATGGTCTTCTCCCGAGGCGGTGACCAGGAGCCAGCCCGAGGATTCATTGCACTGGGCGTCGTGCAGTTCGAAGCCGCTCAGGTAGAAGCGGTTGGCGGCGTGGGAGACCAGGAGCGCGTCCAGTCCCCGTCCGTGCAGGGTCCGGCGGAGCCTCTCGCGCCGGGCGGTGAAGATGTCTGTGTTCATGCGGTGTTCTATTCCCAGCGGTAGGTGGTTTCGGGAGTGCCGGAGATCATCCTGTCCGCCCATTCCACGCCCTGCATGACCGAGTGGTCCATATTGCCCACCTCGTATTTCCAGCCGCCGAAGCGGCCTCGGGAGAAGATGCCGAGGGCTTCGAGCCGGGGCTGAATGGCCTTGAGTGCGCCGTCGCGCTCAAGGCAGGGCACGGGATAGCCGTAGTCCACGGCGGTCTCCCATCGGGTCAGGACATCGGCCGCTCTGGCCGCGTCCAGCAGGGAGGTGTTTACCAGACCCGCGATGGTCTGGTCCATCAGTTCGTCGAGCTTTTCCGGCTTGTGGGCCGAATAGGAGGTCTCGCACATGAAGGCCAGTTGTCGGCCGGGCCGGGCCACGTTGTTTGGCGAGTAGTTGTGGAAATTGGTAACCCGGTAGAAGGGGGAGTCCTGCTCAGGGAAATACATCCAGCAGCGTGGGTTGCGCTCGGCCTCGCGCTGGATGTCGAGGCCCACTCCGGCCACATAAACCGAGTTGTGGGTCAGACGGTCCGCGGCCTCGACCATGGTCTGGTCCCTGTCCGCCAGCCAGCGCGAGGCCAGGATGTCAAGCGGCGCAGTGTTGAGCAGGGTCTCGTATTCCACGGTCAACCCGGCCTTGGTGGTCACGGTCCTGGCCGAGGCGTCGATGGCGGCCACTTCCTGTCCGTATTCGATGAACCCGTCGAGGCGGGCGGCCAGCCGTCGGAAGATTTCTCCGGTGCCGCCGTGCAGCGGGAACTTGAAGGTGTTGTTCGGCCCCCAGGAGACATCGTCGCGCTCAAGGATGATGTTCCTGAGCACGCGGCGCAGGTCCACCACGCTGACCCGTTCGCCGATCCAGCCGAACTGCATCAGCTCGAGAGGGGTGGCCCAGACCTTGAAATTGTAGGGGTTCATGAAATATTTGGCGATGCCCGTGCCGAAAACGCCTTCGATCCACTGGCCGAAGTCGGCCGGGGCGGCCTCGGGCCGATTGCCGGGCAGAAGTCCCTCCACGCATTCCCAGCGGGCCTGGGGGGGCAGGTGGCGGATATTGTTCTGAAAGGGGTATGGCAGCCAGGTCGAGCAGGATCGGACCCAGGACTCGCGCTGGTGCTCCAGCCGCTCGTCGCCGAGGAGGGAGTCGAGCAGGGCGTCGAAATACTCGTAGTGCGAAAAGACCACATGGCCGCCGATGTCCCAGGTAAAGCCCTTGTCATCCTTGAAGCTGGCCGAGAGTCCGCCCGCGTGGCCGTGCCGCTCGAGTACGAGGAGGTCGTCTGCGCCCAGTTCGCGCAGCCGATGGGCCGCGCCGAGCCCGGTGGGGCCTGCGCCGATGATCAGGTATTTTTTTTTCACGGATGCTCCCTGCGCTGTTTCCATGCGGAATATATTTCCAAGTTCCGCGAAGGATATCAAGTTTGGTGCCAAAGGAGATCGGCTTGACCGGGCGGGGGCGAGAAAATGGGGCGGGGTGCGAGGATCATGCGCCTGTGGGCGTATCCGGGGCGGGTTGCGGTTCATCGCCCCGGCCCAGGGCGATGGTCCCGGCAACGATGAGCGCTCCGCCGGCCACGGTCCAGCCGTCGGGTATCTCGCCCAGGACCGAGGCGCCCCAAAAGGCGGCGAACACGATCTCAAGGCAGGTCACGGCGCTGATGCGGGCTGCGGACTCGATGGCGTAGCCTCGGGTCATGTAATACTGGCCCGCGTTCATGAAGGCCGCAATGCCGAGGAGATAGGTCCATTCCAGTGCGGTGGGCCAGACCCAGCCCGATGCCAGGATGGGCGAAAGCACGGTGATGACCAGGGGCGGGTAGAGCATGACCACGGCCGGATGCTCGGTCCTTGCCAGGGAGCGTACGGCCAGGATGGCCAGGGAAGTGACCACCACCCCGCACAGGGCGACGGTCACGGCCAGGGGGTCGAGGCTTGACGGGCCGCCGCCGAAGAGAAAGGCCGGACGACAGACCACGGCCACGCCGGTCAGGCTGACGGCCACGGCCATGAGCCCCCGCGGGCCGATGCGCTCGCCCAACACCATCCAGGCCAGCAGGGCCACCACGGCCGGGTGGGTGAAGAGGATGACCGTGGCATCGGCCAGGGGAAGATGGATGATGGCGTAGAACTCGGCGAACAGCGCCGCGAACCCGATCACCCCGCGCAGGAGCAGCAGCGCCCTGCGGGTGCCGAGCATGCCCACCCCGGTGCGGCGCAGGATGAACCAGACAAAGCCGATACCCACCATACCCCGGATGAAGAGCATTTCCAAGGTGGGCACCCGCTCTCCCGCGAGCTTGATCAGGAGCGATCCCACGGAGAAGAAAAAAGTGCCGATGAGCATGTACCGCATGCCCGGGGTGAGGATGGCGCGCATGGGCCGCACACTAGGCCCGTCCCCAACACCTGACAAGCGGAAATCCTGCAACAGATATGTCACCCGATCTCCATCAGGCCGCAAGGAACCGTCGGTCCGGTCAGCCTAGGATGGGTCTGCATACGGAACACCACACTCCTTCCCTCTGTCCTGCGGGGTGGGGCCCCCCTCTCTTCCCCACCCCGCGCCCAGTGGGCGCGGCCCCGGTCATCCCTTGCCAAATCACTTCGAGTGTGGTTTCACTCTGGTCTTATGAAAACATACATTTTTCTGCCCCCGGTCAGCAAACCCACTGGCGGAGTCACTGTCCTGCGCCAGATGGCGGACATCCTGCATCAGGCAGGGCGCGAGGCCCGTCTGGTGGAGCGCGAGGGCGGAAGCTGGCGGCCCGAAGGGCTGGCCGACGCGGCCCCGGTCCTGGCCTGGAATGACCTGCGTCTGGCCCCGGACGACCTCTGGCTGGTGCCCGAAGGGTGGCCCAACGCCCTGGCTCCCGGGCTGGAGGCCCGGAGCCGCTGTGTCGTCTATGTCCAGAACTGGGCCTACCTCTTCTCGGCCCTGCCGCCCGGCGTGGCCTGGAGCGGCCTGCCTGTTTCATTTCTGGCCGTGTCCGATCCCGTGGCCCATTTCATCAGACAGGCCACCCGTCAGGATGCCCCGGTCCTGCGGCCAGGCATCGACCGCGCCATCTTCCGGCGTCAGGACTCCCGGCCGACCGCTGCCAGGGACAAGGCCGTGACCGTGGCCTTCATGCCGCGCAAGAACAAGGGAGTGGCCGCTCAGATCAGGGCGGTGTTCGAACACCGCAACGGGCCGGGCGCGGTGCGCTGGCTGCCCATTGAAGGGCTGGATGCCTTTGGCGTGGCCAAGGCCCTGAACTCGGCGCACATCTTTTTGATGACCGGATTTCCCGAGGGGTGTCCCCTGCCGCCGCTGGAGGCCATGGCCTGCGGCTGTCTGCCCGTGGGCTTCACGGGACTTGGCGGGTGGGACTACATGCGCCAGGTCCAGGCCGACCCCCGCTTCATGCCCTGGTGGCCGCTTCGCGAGGTGGCTTGGTCCGGCAACGGCCTGTGGTGCGCCGACGGCGACGTGCTGGACGCGGCCCTGTGCCTCGAGCAGGCCGCGGACCTGATCCGAGAGGGCGGGCCGGAGCTTGACGCCGTGCTCGCGGCAGGGCAGGAAACGGCCAGCGCGTATTCCACGGAAAGGCAGAGGAAATCGGTCCTGGCCCTGTGGGACGCATGGTGAGCCCAGGCAGGGGCCAACAAGATCACGACATGGCAAAGAAGAAAGTCCGCCCGGAACCCGAATCCCTAAACCTGCCGCTGGTGGGCATGGAATCCCACGCCCATCTGGACCTCGGCGACTTCGACGGGGACCGGGAGGCGATTCTCGAA
Source organism: Pseudodesulfovibrio alkaliphilus (assembly GCF_009729555.1). Taxonomy (NCBI): domain Bacteria; kingdom Pseudomonadati; phylum Thermodesulfobacteriota; class Desulfovibrionia; order Desulfovibrionales; family Desulfovibrionaceae; genus Pseudodesulfovibrio; species Pseudodesulfovibrio alkaliphilus. The sequence goes on along the minus strand of NZ_WODC01000001.1, from coordinate 755,776 downwards.
CGCGCCCGCGCCGCCGGGGTGTCGCACCTGATCAACGTCTTTCTCGGCCCGGACGCCTATGAGCGCGGCCGGTCGCTCTTTGACGACCATCCCGAGGTCTCCTTTCTGCTCGGGGTGCATCCCAACGATGCGGACAGGCTCACTGACGTGGCCCTTGCCCGCATGCGCGACCACTTTGTCGCCGACCCGAGGCTTCGCGGCCTGGGAGAGATCGGCCTCGACTACTACTGGGAGCGCGTTCCCCACGACATCCAGCAGCGGGCCTTTGTCCGTCAGCTTGAGCTGGCCCGGGAGCTGGGGCTGCCCGTGGTCATCCATTCCCGCGACGCCGATGCCGACACCCTGGCCCTGCTCACGGAAAACGGATTCCGGGACTATCCGGTGCTCTGGCACTGCTTTGGCGCCGGGCTCGACCTGGCCCGCAGCGTGGTGGACAACGGCTGGCACGTCTCCATCCCCGGCACAGTCACCTACAGGAGGACCGACGACCTCCAGGCCGCCGTGGCCCGCATCCCCTTCGAGCGGCTCCTGCTGGAAACGGATTGTCCCTTCCTGGCGCCCGAGCCGTGGCGCGGCAAGCGCAACCACCCGGCGCTGCTGGCCTTCACCGCCAAGCGGGTGGCGGAGATCAAGGGCCGCAGCGTGGAAGACATCTGGCGGATCACCGGGGACAACGCCCGGCGCTTCTTCGGCCTGTAGCCGCCCGGCTACCGGAACGGGAAAACCCTGCCGGACACGAGTCGACAGGGTTCTGCTTCCGGCCTGGGCCGATCGGGCCTTTGGATCGGGGGCTAGCCCGGTTGCCAGATATAGGCCTTCCACTCCCTGGGAAGCCGTTTCGCATAGGAGGCCGCATGCTTCTCCATGAAGAGGCGTCTGCGGACCTTCATGGTCCCGGTAGTCATCCTGTCGAGCTCCTCGTCCATGTGGGCCACCGTGCTGATCAGGAGAATCTTCACCGCATAAAACCCGAGATACCCCTTGGTTCCTCCGTTTCGGAAGAGAACGTCCACTCCGGCGTCATGGCTCAGGTCATCAAGGATCGGGGGAAAGAAGTTGATGTATTGGCGATGGTCGAAGCCCTGGGGCGGCATGGGGAGAATGTTTCCCTTGTTGGCGTTGCTGTTGATGAAACCAAGCAGGTCGCCGTTGATTTTCGAGGAGAGCAGCAGGTGGCACTCCTCGATCTTGAGCCCGGCCAGCAGGGCCATTTCTATCATGGATTTCGGCGTGAACCATCGAATGTGGTCTTCATTGTAATGCCCGTCCAACCCGTAAGGAAAGTCTCCCTGCAGCAGAGAAAAGATCGTCTGCCAGTATTGGGCGTTGGGGCATACGAGCAGGAGTCGGCACTCAGGGGATGCGTATCTGCGGATGTATGAGAGGAACATCCATGGGTCGTAGATGTGTTCCAGGACATCGTGCATGATGATGTAGTTGAAATATCCGATGAACTTGTCATCAAGATGGTTGTCTTCCGGGCCAAGGCACATGTTCCAGTTGCCGTCCAGCATCCCTTCCATGCTATTGAACCGGGATTTGTGGGTTTCGATGCCGTACAGTTCCGTGCAGTTTTTCTGATGCTTCAGCCGCAGCAGGAGATTTCCGTCGCCGTACCCGATGTCCAGAATCCGGGATGACGACGCCGGAATCAGGTTGAAGACATCGCTGCGTTGCATCCCCTTGCGAATGCGTTCAAGAATAGCGGCATCATCCATGTTGGTCCTCCATTCACCTATCTTGCCAGGAGCGTGGCGGCTGCACGTTGAAAAGGATTTCGTGCCCGTTTCCTGCATGGCATTGATTCTTGCCTTGGGGCAAGACTGTTCTCGCGGAAGGTATCCCATACCTATTTGTCGTGACAATGTTTTTTTCGGCGACGAGTCTTTTGCCTGCAGCATCGCCTGGCGGCTTCAAGCTGGCGCTTGTCAAGGGATTGTGCTAGGTTCTGGGCGCCAATGGGGCGCGTGTGCCGACCGCTGGGGCGGGCGGCAGCGCTGGTCGGCACAGGGGAACCTCGGAGTCAAGGAGAGCATGTGATGTCGTTTCTGTACCGGAGCGTTGTCGGCGGGCTGGATCGGAGCCAGTGGAACGGGGAGGCCGTCGTCGTTTTCGACTCGGCTCCTGTGGACGAAGGCGTCCCCGGCAACAAGGTCTTCCGGCTACATACCCTTGCCCCGTCCGCGGAGCCAAGACCCCCGGCCATCACCCCGGCCGACCTGCGCGACGGCGTTATCTTCGTTCTCCCCGACAAGGAGGACGCCGTGAATCCTGAAGCAGTCCTGGACATTCAAAAGCGCTTCGTTCACGCCCATTACAAATACATTGCCTTTCCCAGCCGCTCTCACATCACGGTCGATCCTTTCAGCGTGCGAAAGAAGACCCATCCTGACCTATTTCGCACCCTGAACCTGCTTCGCAACATGCCTTGGGCGCTTTCCTCTCCCCTGGCGGACAAGCTTTCCGAGGCTCGGTTGGGGCTTCCCTTGCTTCTGTTGCTTCCCGGGCCGTCGGTCAATGACATCGCCCCGCAGCTGCCGGAACTCAGGAAACACTGTCTCATCGCCTGCATCGCCCGCACTTTGGACATTTGCCTTGAGGCAGGGATTCATCCTGATTTCGTCGTGCAGCTCGACACCTTCCAGGTGCAACGCCATTTCTACGACGCCATTCCCGCCTTGCCCGAGACCGTGCTGGTCGCCTTGTCGCTGACCCCGTTTCACGGCTACGCCCGCAAGTTCCGCGGAGTGATCATGATGGACAGCTTCAACCTGGAGCTGCTGCCCAATCCCTCCAGGCTGCGGGAGAGCTATGTGAGCAGCCTCACCGCCTGCCTGGGGCTGGCCGAGGCGTTGGGGTCGCCGCAGGCGTTCGTTGCCGGGGCCAACCTTTCGTTTCCCCCGGCACCCCATGCGCAGGGGGTCTGGGGCTGCGCGACGAGCCCAATCCGCCTCATCGAGGACAGCCGCACCTACCTCCTCAGCGATCGGTGCGGCGCACTGGTGGAAAGCCGGGACTGGTACATCGCAACGGCCACGGAGGCGGATATGTTTGCCGAGGCCATAGCAGGAACCGCAGGCACCCGTTTTTTCAGCACCACCGACGGTACGCTGCTCTCGCGGAAGTGGTTTCCCCATACGCCGCCGCGCCAGATATTCTCGCTCCCCACCATCGACCGGGCTGCCTTCCTTCGCGACATGGACAACGTCCTTGCCCGGCGCGAGGAGGTGGACATCGCCAAAACCCGGCTGTATCTGCTCAGTCAGTTGGAGGAGGTCCGGGCGGCCGAGCGGCAACTCGCCGAAGGCGGCCCTTTGTCCGGGGACGACCCCTTCGTCGGCATGGTCAAGACCCTGCGCGACGCTCCCCCCGGCCCGGAAACGGACATCAGGGGTGTGGCTGTCCGCCTGCACGTCGCGTGGAGAAAGGCTCTGAACAATGCCCGGCTGCTGGTCCAGGGAATCACTCTTGCCGAACGGGGCAAGGCTTTGCCCCTGCTCTGTTTTCCAAAAGAGATCGAGGCGGCAACGTCCACTCTGGGCCGTCTCATCCCAAAGGCGAAATGGGAAGTGTATCACATCGCCACCGGGGCAACCCCCATCCCGGCGGGCCGGCAGACCGTGGCCCATTCGGGCCTGCTCGCCTGGCTGGACAACCGCCAGGTGGTATTTGCCTCCGCCAGGGTGCTTGAAAGGTTCTCCCACATCCTCGAACTCTCGCCCAACGAAAACCTGTTCGACTCGCGACTGCTTTTCGATCAACCTTAACGGGGAAGCGACGCCATGCGAAGCAAACACTACTGCATCCTCCTCGCGGCCGGCTCCGGCAACCGCATGAATTACACCACCCCGAAGCAGTTTCTCAAGATCGCGGGACGGACTGTTCTTGAGCACACCCTTGACGTTATCGACGCACACCCGGACATTGACGAGATATTCATCGTCATCGGCAACGAATACCGGATTTCCGTGGAGGAGATCTTGCTGCGCAACAACTACGGCAAGGTCACCAAGCTCCTCAATGGCGGCTCCACCAGAAGGGAAAGCTCGGCCTCGGGCATCAGCGCCGTCGACGAGGACGACGCCCTGGTGCTGCTGCACGATGCGGTGCGGCCCTTCCTCAACCACACGATCATTTCCGAGTGCCTGAGCGCCCTGTCGCGTTATCCGGCGGTGGATGTGGCCATCGCGGCGGTGGATACCATCATCGAGGTCGATGCGGCCGACCGCATCACGCATATTCCTCGCCGAACCTCCCTGCGCCGGGGCCAGACGCCACAGGGCTTCCGCGCCGGGGTTCTGCGCGAGGCCCACCGGCTGGCCATGAGCGACCCGGATGTGGAGGTGACGGACGACTGCGGTCTGGTGCTGCGCTATGGCCTCGGCGAGGTCTTTGTGGTGCCCGGCGACGAACGCAACATCAAGATCACCTACCCCGAGGACCTCTATCTGGCGGACAAGATCTTTCAGATCAACACGGTGAGTGTCGACCATGCCCGGATCACGGAATCCGTGGCAGGGAAGACGGTGGTGGTTTTCGGGGCGAGTAGCGGCATCGGCGAGCATATCGTTCGTCTGGCCAGGGATCGGGGGGCCAACGTGGTCGGGTTCTCCAGGTCCGGCGGTGTGGATATCCGCTCATATCCGGCAGTGGAGCGGGCCCTGGAGGGTGTGCTGGACAAATTCGGGCGCATCGATGCTGTGGTCAACACCGCAGCCGTGCTGCGCTCCGGCCCGCTGGCCTCGCGCACGATCGACTCCATCGAGGAGGAGGTGGCCATCAATTATTTCGGGGCCATCAACGTGATCAAGGCGGCCCTTCCGCACCTCAGGCTGACGCGGGGGGCCATCGCGGTCTTTACCTCCAGCTCCTACACCAGGGGGCGTGCGCTCTATTCCATCTACTCTTCGACCAAGGCCGCGGTGGTGAACCTCGTCCAAGGGTTGGCCGAAGAGCTGTGGGCCGAAGGCGTCCGCATCAACGCCATCAACCCGGAACGCACCAACACCCCCATGCGCAGGAGAAACTTCGGCATCGAGCCCGAGCACAGCCTGCTCGCCCCCGAGCGAGTGGCAGAGGCGACACTGACCACCCTGCTGGCGGATTTTTCCGGCATGACCGTGGATGTGCGGCGGCCCCAGGGAGGGGGCGGCGGTGAGTGAGGTGAATGAGCGGGGAGCAATTGCCCGGACGACGAAAACGTCCCCCCGAGATCCGGACCGGCATGTTTTCATCGGCCAGAAGGACGGGCAGTTCCTGGGCAACGCGAAGCATCTTTTTCTGCATTTCGCGACACAGCGCCCCGAAGTGCCCGTCCACTTCCTGAGCCGCCGCAGGGATGTCTGCAAGATGCTCGGCGAGGCCGGGCTTCCCGCCCTTTTCTTTCCCTCGGACGAGGCTATCCAGACCCTTGCGGCCGCAGGCACCATTGTCGTGGATACCTTTGACTTCCGGCACGCCCCCTACGAACCGCTCGTGCGTGACGCCAGACTCATTCAACTGTGGCATGGCGTGGGCTTTAAGAAGATCGGGTTCATGGAGCGCGACTCCCGGGTGCCCGGCAACTATGAGGCTGCTGAACTGGAGCGCCTTTATTCGGGTTACGACACCGTGATCACGACCTCGCCCTTTTATGCCAACGAGGTCTTTGCCAAGGCGTTTCAGGCGAGGTGCGTGGCGCCCCTGGGCTACCCCCGCACGGATGTCCTCTTCCGCAGACCGGGCAAGCTCGATCTGCTCAATGCGGACTATGACGCCTTTGTGTCCCTGGTGCGCTTGAAGAAAGAGCGGCGGATCATCCTCTTCGCCCCGACCTTCAGGGACAAGGTGGGGGACGCCTTCGGTTCCGGCTCCCTGGATTACGCCGTGCTGGACCGATTCCTGGACAAGGCCGGGATGCACCTGGTGATCAAAGGGCATCACCTTACCGGCGGACGCCTGGTCTCGTCGTTGCCCAACATCACCGTCTTTGACAACAACGCCGACGTGTATCCGCTCATGCCTCTGGTGGATTTGATGGTCACGGACTATTCGTCGATTTTCATGGACTATCTGCTCCTTGACCGGCCCGTGCTCTTCTTCTGTCCAGACTATGACGAGTATATAAAGCGGAACAGGGAGTTGCAGTTTCCTTACGAGACCATGACCCCCGGACCCAAGTGCAGGACACAGGGCGAACTCCACGAGGCCCTGGCACAGGTCGCCCTTGGCCGTGACGACTATGCCAAGGATCGCCGCGCCCTTCGCGACAGGGCGTTTTTGCACACGGACGGCCGGGCCTCGGAGCGCATCGCCGCATACCTCTGCGACAGTTCGGACCCGGCCTGAGGCGTCGCAAACGACCGATCGCCGCGCAGCTTCACAAAGGGCACACCCTCGCATGTCGGGGGCGCTTTGGCCTTGATCTTTTTTGTGAGTCTCGCCGTTTTTGAACAGCTTCCTTGTTCTTTGGCGGGCAGCCGTCGGGCGACCGGCTCCGGGGTGCGGCCGGATCAGCCGCCGTGCGCCGTCCGCACCCCGGCCCGGCTAGAGCTTGGACTTGAGCACTATGTCCGTGATGGGGCCGCGTGAGCGGTCGCCCTTGAGGACCATATGGGCGTAGTTCTTGAATCCTTTGAGCTTTTTCACCGTCCAGTTGAGGCCGTTGTTGGACTCGTTGAGATAGGGGTTGTCCACCTGCCGGGTGTCGCCAAGGCAGATGCACTTGACTCCCTCGCCCATGCGGGTGAGCAGGGCGCGTGTCTCGCCTCGCGAGAGGTTTTGCATTTCGTCCACAATGACCACCGCGTTTTCGATGTTCATGCCCCGGATGAAGGCCACGGGCTGGATCTCGAATTTCTTGGGGTTGAGCCGAAACGAGTCCCCCTCCGGGTTGAGGAAGATGCGGTTGGCCGGGCGGATGTCGTGGAGTTTGACGAGAAGGTCTTGTATGTACTTGATATACGGAAGCATCTTTTCTTCGATGTCACCGGGCAGATACCCCATCTTGGCCCCGATCTCCACCACGGGTTTGACCAGATAGATCTTGCGGAAGGGATTGTCCTTGCGCTCAAGGGTCAGGTACAGGGCAGCGGCCAGGGAGAGGAAGGTCTTGCCGTATCCTGCCTCGGACTGGATGGAGACCAGGTCGATGCCTTCGGCCAGCATGAGCTCCAGAGCGAGATTCTGGTACACGCTGCGCGGCCTCACGCCCCATATCTCGTGGGTGTAGGCGATGGCCTTTGGCCCTTCCGGGCCGTGAAACACCGGAGTGCCGCTCTCCCAGCGGAAGCAGTTGGGCACCAGGTCCTCGTCGTCCTCGACAAACCCGGTGTAGCGCTGGGATTCGGAGCGGAAGGGGTCCGAATCCCGATACTCCTCGCTGGGGATGCCAAAGCATTTGGCCTTGAGCTGGAGGATGCGGTCGTTGGTGATCAGGGTGGCCTCGATAGGCCCCATGTGCAGGATTTCCTTGAGAATGCGGTCGTCCATCACGTCGTCGGTGAGGGTCAGGGCAAAGTCCGGCGGAAAGATGGTGACCAGTTCGTCGCGGAGAATGGCCTGGACGGCCTGGGAGACGATGTGCCCGATACGCGGGTCTTTTTTCAGCCCGTCCAGCTCGGTGAGGACGGTGTAGGGAATGTATATCTGGTTTTCCTGCCCGTTTCGCAGGGCAGTGATGCATTTGGGATTTTCAATGAGGACGTTGGTGTCGAGGACAAAGTGCTTTTGGGCCATAATCCCCCGTCCGGTGCTTTGGTGTTGGATCAACTGGCGTCGCGCCCCTCATGGACCAGTGGCCGCATCGGGCCTGGCGTCACCGAATCGTCTTCATCGTCACCTCCTCGGTCTTGTCGGCATTCATGATCTTACCGTGACCAGTTTTCATGAAAATGTCTAGATGCAAGATGCGCCATGCAACGGGCGGCTGCATGACGGGCGGGTGACATTTTGCGAAGCAGGCCTTGTGGACCGTGGGTCGTTTTGCCAAAAGGGTGCGGAACAGTCCTTGCGGCCGCCGAAGAATCAGGGGAAGCGCGTTTCTTGAGATTGTCGAAAGGGGTGTGCTTTCAGACAGCGGGGGTCACCCTGGCGCGGGGTGGGGCTTATTTCGTGGCGGTCAGCCGTCCTGAGCGGTCCGCTGCGGCCAGGGCGCGGGCGAAGATGCGCTCCTGCCCCTGGGATGCAGCCAGCTTCCTGGCCAGGGCCAATTCCTCCAGGCCGGATTCGACCCGGCAGCAGCGCAGATCGGCCAGGGCCAGCTCCAGGGCCAGCCGCCAGTCTTCCCGCTCGCGCAGGGTCAGCGAGGAAAGCAGGCCCACCCGCAGTTGGGAGTATCCGGGAAGGGGTCTGAGCATACTGTCGAGCAGGCGCATGGCCGAGGGGTCTTCGGCCCTGTGGGCCAGCACGGCCAACAGACACTCGGCGGCCGTGGCGGGCAGGTGTACGGCCGGGTCAAAGCCGAAGCCCGGGCGGATCACCGCACCCCGGCGGGCGGCATCCTTGGCCCAGAGAATGCGCAGGTCATCGGGCGATGACGGCGGGCCGAGGTTGTTGATGCCGACATTGCGGATGTGGCGATACCAGAAGGACTTGGCCGCGTCGAAGCGTTCCAGCCGCAGGGCGGCCATGGACCCGGTCAGGTTCACCTCCGCCGAGTCTTCCCACAGTCCGGCAACCAGCAGGCCGTCCACCACTGACGAGAGGCGGTCAGTCATCCCGGCTTTGGCCTGGACCCGCAGGGCCGTGCAGACCAGCTCGGGCGATGCGGCCAAATCAAGGGCCCCGGTATCCCCTGACAGTCGCGTCAGCATGTCCTTGGCCGATCCGCCGAGCATTCCCGATTCCCACATGGCGGCCATGGACAGGGCCATCCAGGCGTCCGCCTCGCTTCCCCTGGCCCGTCGCTCCGTGGCCTCGCCGCCGAATTCCAGCAGCGTCATGGCCCGGTGGCGGGGCGTGTGCTCGGCCAGCACCCGCTGGCAGGCCGCACGGCCCATGGCCTGGGTCAGCCTGGGGTTCTTCAGGTACAGGTCGAGCTTCTCCCCAAGCTCCATTCCGTCGGCATAGGTGTCGAACTCGCACCCCGGCTCGAACAGCGACGCCTGCTCCTCCCCCAGGTCCTGCCCCAGAACCAGACATCCGCAGGACGCGGCTTCGAACAGGCGGAAATTGACCTCGTCCAGGATCGATTCATTGGGTACGATCCGTGCGTCACGGTAGAGGTCCATCATGGCGGAAAAGGAAAGCCCGTCGGTCACGGTCAGAACATGTCCGGCGCAACACTGCTCGATGAGCCGTACCATCCACGTTCTGCCCGGGCGCTCCGCAGTCAGGCGGCCCACAAAGGCCACGTCACGTGTGCGTTTATGGTGCTCGGGACAGGGCGAGCGCTGCCCGAAGATTGGTAGCCAGCGCACATCGGTCGCGCCCCGTCCGGCAATGGTCGGGATGGACGCCCGCTGGGTGGAGCAGGTCAGGTCGAAGAGCCGGGCGTAGAAGGCGTGCCAATGGCCGTTGAGGTGCGGGTCCATGCACCAGAACACCGTTGGGCAGGGAAGGGCGTCCAGTCCCTTGATCAGGCATCGCAGACCCAGGAATTCGGTCTGCACAACGAGGTCGGGGGCAAATCCGCGTTCGTCACGCGCCCGGTCCAGGGCCTCGCCCAGGTCCAGCGTCCCGCCGCGTACTCCGGTAAGGCGCAGCACGTCGCATCCCAGCTCCACGAAGGCGTTGATCAGCGACTGGGGGCAGTCGATCAGGCACACGTTCTTGATTTCGCCCATGGGCCGGTATAACCCGATTTCCCCCTGGTTGTCATGGGATAACCCCTCTGCCACGCTCCTTTTTTTCAGTCTGCGGTCTCTTGGGAACGCTCGGGACGCTCAGGTCAACATGTTGATATAAATAGAGTTTGTCGTGAATGGAAAAGGGCGGTCCAGACCTAAGCCAAACCTGACTCCCTGCCGATAAGAGGGGCAACCAGGCCGGGAACAGCGGACGCATGGCCGGGAAAAAGCCGGAAGCTGCCGCCTGAACCGGAAGGAGCCGTCCGCACGGACGCGGACCAGGGCGCGAAACGGACGGGGGGAGACTGGGGGATGGGCCGTCAGGCCCGTCCCCCCATACCTTCAAAGACCCAGGGAGGGGTTGATGAAGAGGCAGGAATCAGGCGGCTGCGCTGTTGAAATCGAAACCGAGCGTGTCCTCAGGGAGTTCGACGCAGCCAGGGGGGAGCGCCCGGAGCGCTGTCGCCTCAGCCACAGCGAGGAGGCGCAGCGGGCCGAAAAGATCGCCCGGCTCAAGTCCCTGGTGCGCTCCGGCGACTATCGCCCGGACATTAAGGACATCGCCAGGCTGCTCACCTCTGCCATGGACCCCACCCCGTAACAGGCTGTTGAAAAATGGCGATCTGCGTCGTTGCTTCAAAAAGTTCAAACCCTCGCGTACGTGGAGTACATCTCTGCTCTCATGATCCGTAAGGCTCGAAGACTCGCCAACGGCTCAAGGGCTTCGGCCTTGAACTTTTTTCGAGCCTCGCATCTCACCATTTGAACAGTCTGCGTGTTTCGACTTATATATCGAACCGTAGGCCGCTTTATGCGAGCGGTTCGCAGGCGCAGGCATCGCGCCCCGGGCCTGACCTGCCCGTGAATTCGATCCCGATATTCTCGAAATGATGGGTGTGTCGCCCCCGGCTGGCCGCCGGGGTGGGTTGGCCGTGTCGGCTTTTTCGGTCGCGTCAGCCCTTTCGGCCGGTCCGGGCAGTGGCCCCGCCCGGGTCCAGGACGACCTCAAGGGCCATCTCCGTGGCTGCAGCGTCGAGAAAGGAGCGCATCTCCCGGCGCATGTGGGGGCTGTAGCGCAGTTGCAGGATGCCGGTGAAGCGGTTGGTCACGGTGAACACGCCGAGGTTGTCGTGGGCTTCGAGCAGAAAGCGGAACAGCCCGATCTTCGATGGCTCCACCCGCACATAGGTCCGCGCCGAGTGCAGCGGCGGCGGCGGACAGGCCCGTTTGCGGGGCTTTCGTCTTGAGGTGTTCTTCATGGTCTGGTCCTAGCCCGTGTCCGCCGGGATGGCAACAGGCGGAGGTGTTCGGATCTTCGAATCATCCACGAATAAGGCCCCGATTCGGGGCCTTGGGTGTTGAATGGGAATCGCCGGGCTCTCGCCTATTTCAGCCCCAGCTCCTTCTTGATGTGCTGGAAGTCGAGGTGGTCGGCCACCAGCTCGGCGCCCTGCTTGATCTTGATGGCGTCGCGCAGCTTGTGGCGGGAGAGGATGTCGTCCATTTTCTTGGCCACGGTGAAGGTGTCCTCGCGGACCATGATGATGGGGGTTTCCAGCACCTCGGATCGGGTCAGGATGATGTCGTTGGGGTAGAGGTTGCCGGTGAGCACCAGACAGGGGCAGTCGCCTTCCAGGGCCACCAGCTGGACATCCGAGCGGTCGCCGCCCACGATGATGGCGGAGTTCTTCTTCTTGCGGAAGTGGGTCATGAAGTTCTCCACCTGCATGGTGCCGATGAGGAAGGTCTCGACCACGCGCTCGGCCTTGTTGTGGGCCGAGATGATCTTGCCGCCCAGCCGGTCGGCCAGGTCGCCCACCTTGATGGCCCCCATGAGCGGGTCGTGGGGGATGACCCCGAGAATCTTGATGCCCTTGGCCTCCAGGGCCGGGCCGAGCAACTGGTCCACCTCGTCCACGAAGTGGGGCGGGATGTCGTTGAGGATCACCCCCGCCAGATGGTCGCCCAGCTGCTCCTTCATGACCATGAGATAGTCGTATTTCAGCTCCTTCTGGAAGCGGTCGATGATGACCGCCTTGATGCCCAGCTGCTTGATGACCGAGATGGCGTCCGTGTTGCAGTACCTGCCGGAATACATGGAGCCCGATCCGGCCACCAGGGTGACATCCCTGGACGCGGACAGGGTCTTGTAGCCCTCTTCGATCTTGTCGAGGAGCCCCTCCATATTGCCGGAGAACGCCTTGACCTTGAAATCCTGGGTGACCACCACGGGGGAGACCAGTTCCGGGTCCTCGCTGATGCCGAGCACATCCTGGACAAAGGCGGCGTCCTCGTCGCCGAGCTTGCCGTCGATTTCCATGGGCATGGCGCCGACAGGCTTCATGTAGCCCACGTTGAAGCCGTCTTTCTGGAGCTTGAGTCCCAGGCCCATGATGATCATGTTCTTGCCCGAATACCCGGTGGTCGAACCGATGTAGAGACCTGCCATGCCGAATTTCCTCCCTGGTTGTGAAGCGAGTGCAGGGCCTCGGCCCGCGACTCGTCTTGATGACATTGCGAAATAATCAGCCGATGGTCAAGCGCAGGTCCGAAACGAGGGCACCTTCGGCGTTGACCAGCACCGGACTGAGCACGGCCTCCTGAATGGAGGGAAAGTCGCAGGCCAGTTGCGACATGGACAAGAGAATGTCCTCAATGGCCGCCAGATTGACCGGCTCCTCCCCGCGAACCCCGCGCAGGAGCGGGAACGAGCGGATTTCGCGGACAATGTCCTGGGCATCCTGAAGAGTGAGCGGGGCCAGCCTGTGGCTGACATCGCCGAGCATTTCCGAGAGAGGCCCGGCCAGACAGAAGGAGAGCAGCGGGCCGAACTGCGGGTCCTGGGTGAAGCGAACCTCCACCTCGCGCCCCCTGATGGGACCCATGGTCTGGACCATGCAGCCCGCGATATAGGCGTCGGGCCGTTTGCGTTGGCAGCGGCTGGTGATGTCCAGCCAGGCGTCGCGCACGTCGCGGGGGGTGTGCAGGTCGATGGCCACGCCGCCCACGTCGGCCCGGCTCTGGATATGGGGCGAGACGATCTTGAGCGCCACGGGATAGCCGAGTTTCTTGGCAGCGCGCACGGCCTGCTCGCTGGTGCGTACCAGCCGTGTTTCCGGCACGGGCAGCTCGTAGGCGGCGGCCACGGTCATGGCGTCGGCAAAGGGCAGTTCCTTGAGGCCGAGCTTGCGGGCCTTGTCGATGACATACTCGGCCTTGCCTTTGTCGCGGCGGAAGCACACCTCCACCGGATGGGGCCGGTTGAGCCAGCGGTGGTGGGCGAGCATGGCCGCGATGGCGCGGATGGCGGGCTCGGGATAGGCGTAGCAGGGCACTCCTGCGGCCAGCAGCATGTCCCGTCCCGGGCCGACGCGCTCATGGCCCATGAAGCAGGCGAACATGGGCTTGTGGCAGGCGGCGGCCGTGTCGATGATCGCCTGGGCCGTGGCCTCTATCTCGGCCGAGGCCGTGGGCGTGAGCAGCGTCAGGACGGCGTGGGTGGTTTCGTCGTCGGCAACCGCTTCCAGGGTGGCCCGGTAGCGATCGGCCCTGGCGTCGCCGATGATGTCGATGGGGTTGTATATGGAGGCAAAGGGGGGCAGCGCCTCGGTCAGGGCCTGAAGACATTGCGGACCGGGACGGGCCAGGGCGAGCCCGGCCCCTTCGCAGGCGTCGGCGGCCAGGATGCCCGGGCCACCGGAGTTGGTGATCACGGTCAGGTTGGGGCCTTGCGGCAGCGGCTGCTCGGCAAAGGCACGGGCCAGGTCAAAGAGCGCTTCCAGGTCGTTCACCTGGATGATGCCCGCCTGGCGGAAGGCGGCGGCGGACGCTTCGACGGAGCCGGCCATGGAGCCCGTGTGGCTCGATGTGGCCCGCGCACCCGAGGGGGTGGTGCCCGCCTTGATCATGATCACCGGCTTGGAGCTGGTCACTGCCCGTGCCTTGCGCAGGAATTTTTCCCCATCGTCCACGCTTTCGAGGTAGCCGATAATCACCTTGGTGTCAGGGTCGTCGCCCAGGGCTTCGAGCACGTCCGCTTCGGAAAGGGCGGCCTTGTTGCCCAGGCTGACGAACTTGGAGAAGCCGAACTGCTCGCCGTCCGCCCAGTCCAGAATGGCCGAACACAGTGCCCCGGATTGGGAGAAGAAGCCGATGGAGCCTTTGGCGGGCATGGCCTGGGCGATGGTGGCGTTGAGGCCGCAGGCGGTGTTGATGAGCCCGAGCGAATTGGGCCCGAGCAGGGTCATGTTGCGGCGCCGTGCCAGCTCGGCCATTTCCATCTCAAGGTCAAAGCCGTCCCGGCCGGTTTCGCGGAACCCGGCGGTGATGACACATACGGAGCGGACATGGGCTTCGGCCAGTTCGGCCAGGGTGTCCAGCACCTGTTGGCGCGGCAGGACCACCACGGCCAAGTCCGGGGGGTGTGGCAACTGATCGATGGCGGGGCTTACGGCAATTCCGAGGATTTCGCCCCCGGCGGGATTGACGGGAAACAATTTCCCCCTGTACCCTGCGCCCACCAGATTGGCGAGCACCAGATGGCCGAGTTTGCCCGGGTTGTCCGAGGCGCCGATGACGGCGACGGAGTCGGGATTGAACAGGGTGGCGAGGCTGGCGTCTGATTGCATATACCACGGAGAGGTTGAATGGATATCGGCGACCTGCAGCAATCTATCCACCATAGGTTTGCCCAAGTCAAGCTTGTGCGGGCCGCGCTGACCCACAGCTCCTATGCCAACGAGCAGGAGGGCGACGGCGACAACGAGCGACTGGAGTTTCTCGGCGACGCCGTGTTGGAGCTGTGCGTTTCCGAGGAGGGCTACCGGCGGTTTCCAGATGCGCCCGAAGGCCAGCTGACCCGCATCCGGTCCCAGATGGTCAAGGAGAAGAGCCTGGCCGCCATCGCCCGAGAGCTTGGCTTGCATCGCCACATTCTGCTGGGCAGGGGCGAGGAGCTGCAGGGCGGGCGCGACCGCGATGCGTTGCTGGCCGACGCCTTCGAGGCGCTCATGGGTGCGGTGTTTCTGGACGGAGGGTTCGAGGCGGCCCGGCGGACCATCCTCCATATCTTCAAGAACAGATGGCCCCGGCCAGAGATGCTGCCCGAGACCAAGGATTACAAGAGCCGCCTGCAGGAGGTGGCCCAGGAACGGTTCCGCGATCGGCCGGTCTACATGCTGGCCGGGACAAGCGGCCCTGAACACGAGAAGATTTTCATGGTCGATGCCGCCCTGCCCACGGGGGAGGTGTTTCGCGGCATCAGCACCAGCGTCAAGCGGGCGGAACAGGAGGCGGCACGGCTCGCCCTTGAGACATTGGAGCCCGGCGAAAACCCCATTGCCTTCAAGGACCAGTAGCGCCCGGCCCCGGCCCTGCGCCCTGGCCGGACACGCAGACGACCGGCGACCGGAACCCGGCGGCCAGAGGCCGCCGGGCCGGTTCCGATCGTCTTCAGTCGCGTCAGCCGACCCGGTGCGGCTAGCCGCCGATGAGCTGCATGGCCATTCTGGGCAGGGAGTTGGCCTGCGCCAGCATGGCGACCGCGGACTGGGTCATGATCTGGTTGCGCACGAACTCCGTCATCTCCTGGGCGACATCCACGTCAGAGATGCGGGATTCCGCGGCCTGCAGGTTTTCGGCCTGGATTTCCAGGTTGGTGATGGTGTTTTCCAGGCGGTTCTGCATGGAGCCGAGGTTGGCGCGGATCTTGTCCTTGGAGATGATCGCGTCGTTGATGGCCGCCATGGCCGCCTGGGCCAGGGCCTGGGTGGAAATGGCCTTGCCCGCGTTCTGCTCCTCCCAGGTGGCGCCTTCCGTTTTTATCGCGGCGCCGTGACCCAGGCCGAAGGCCGAGGAAGTGGAGCCCTGGATGGCCACATAGTAGTAGTCCTCGGCGCAGTCGTTGCCCGTGCCGAAGTGGATCTTCAGCGGGCCGGTGGGCGCGAGGCCCCTGCCGTTGTGGTCCACGCCCGGGTCGCCGGAGAGGTTGCCGTTGAGCAGGTAAATGCCGTTGAAATCGGTGGCCATGGCGATACGGTTGATTTCCGAGCACATGGCCTGGTATTCGGAATCGATGATCAGGCGCTGGTCGGAGTTGTACGTGCCGGTGGATGCCTGCATGGCCAGCTCTTTCATGCGGATGAGCTTTTCATCAATGACCTGCAGTGCGCCGTCGGCCGTCTGGATGAGCGAAATCGCGTCGGCAGCGTTGCGGATGCCCTGGTGCAATGAGCTTATTTCCGAGCGCATGAGTTCGCGGATCGCCAGCCCGGCCGCATCGTCGGCAGCCGTGCCAACACGCAGACCGGATGACAAACGCCGGGTCGAGACACCAAGGCGGCCGTAATGGTCCGTCAGGTTCCTCTGGGCGTTCATCGCCATCAGGTTGTGGTTGATAACTAAAGACATCAGAACCCTCCTTGTTCAAACTTCAAATCCATTTGTGCCATCTCAAGCATTATGTATGCCAACTAAGGTTTATTTATTTATATTAAGATGTTAATGTTCTAAAAAATGTCTAGACAGATCGTTTTTTCCTAAGGCCGAATCTCCGGCAAGCCTTGTCTCGTCAAAGGATTGCCGCTTGGCGGCAGCAAAAAATGCCCTGCCCCGCTGGCGCGAAGGGGCCGGCGGGTTGGTTACGGCGGGATGCCCCGGAAAGGGCGGCTATGGAACGTGCCTGAAAGCGGCTCGCGGCGATGTCCTTGATTGGTGGCTCGGCAGGGGCTCAAGCCGTGTACTGGCGGGTCCGGGGGCATGACGAGCCGGCCCGGCAGGAATATCCTGCCGGGCCGTTGGGTGCGTTGCTCCACGCGGGTCAGACGCGGAGCAGTCTTGGAGAAGGCGTCCTCGCGGTATGGGCGGGACGCGGTAAGGGCGTTTCTAGCGCTTCATGGCGATCACTTCGCCGAGCATGGAGTCAGTGGTGGTGATGACCTTGGTGTTGGCCTGGAACCCGCGCTGAGTGGTGATCATGCGCACAAACTCCGTGGCCATGTCCACGTTGGACAATTCCAGGGCGTTGCCGTCCACGGTGCCCTTGCCGCTTGTGCCCGCCTGGCCGGTCAGGGCCGGGCCGGACTCGCGAGTCTCGGAGAAGAGGTTGCCGCCCTCGCGCCGTAGGCCGTGCTTGTTGGTGAAGGTGGCCAGGGTCAGGGCATACAGCTCGATCACCTGTCCGTTGGAGTAGTGGCCGGTGAGCACTCCCTCGCGTGAGACCGAGATGTTTTGCAGGATGCCGGCCGAGTACCCGTTCTGGCTCTGGAACAGTGTGGACGAACCGCCGGTGTTGTAGCTCTGGGTGGCCAGGGCGCTGATGGAGGGGTCCCGGAAGTTGGGCAGTCTGCTGGTGTTGGCGGTGGCAGCGCCTATGTCCGAAGCTCTTTCGGGCACGGTGCCGATGGGCACGGTCCAGCCGTTGCCGCTGAGGTTCCTGTTGGACATGCCGAAGTCCATCTGGATGAGGGTGGCGTCGTCCTGATTTGTCGCGCTGGCGTTGGACTTGCCCAGGAAGTTGGCCGTGAACACCGGGTAGCCGCCGGTCGAGAAGTCGGCCAGGGTCCAGTTGTCCAGGTTCTTGGTGCCGCCGGTCATGCCGCCGTTGGACTTGAGGGTGTAGGCGCTCATGCCCGTGAGCTGGCCGGTGGAGAAGGTCAGGGTGCCGATCATCAGGATGCCTGCGGCCGAGTTCTGCCCCTTGCCTATTGGGGTCGGGTTGCCGTCGGCGCCGCTGAGGACACGCTTGTCGGCCATGGGATCGACAGTGACCATGAATTCCCAGGCCGTGTCGCCGCCCGCATTGCTCAAGGTGACCGGGTCGAAGTAGACGGTCACGTTGTGGGCGGTGCCGATGTCGTCGAACACCTTCATGGTGGTGGAGTAGGAGTAGCGGTTGTTGTCCAGCGGGGTGTCCTCGGTGCCGTTCCAGAATTCGAACATGGCGAAGTAGGGGTTGGTGTCGTTCTTGGCCTTGTCCGATGCCGTGGGGTCGAGGTTGGTCACCATGGTCATGGTCGTGGTGGCCTTTGGAGCGGACTGGAAGTTTTCAAGGCGGATGTCTGTGGGCGTGCCCACAATGCGGGTCGAGCCGCTGCCTGAAGGGGTGGCGGCGCTGGCGGTCGAAACAGTGGTGACCGCCTGCTCCACCTGCCAGCCTTGGACCACGTATCCGTGGGGGTCCACCAGATAGCCGTCGTTGTCAAAGCGGAAGTTCCCCGCCCGGGTGAAGAGTCTGGCGTCGGTTCCCTTGGGCGAGACGATGAACATGCCGTCACCGGAGATGGCCATGTCCGTGGCCTCGGTGGAGGACTCGAAGGAGCCCTGGCCGAAGTCCGAATAAATGGTGGAGACACGCACTCCTCTGCCCACCTGTCCGATGCCGTTGACCGTGGCGAAATCCTGGCTCATGAGGTCTTCGAACTGCATGGTGGTGCCTTTGAAGCCCACGGTATTGACGTTGGCGAGGTTGTTGCCGATGACCGTCATGCGCTCGGAGTGCACGGTCAGGCCGGTGATGCCCGCGTAGAGAGATGACCCTAAACCCATAATTACCTCCTGTATCTTCTCCAAGAAGCCGGGACGTTGTCGCCTCCGGCGGTTTTTGCCTAGCCTTCAGCCCCTTCCGAGGTGTCGGTGTCGTCGGTGACGGTCTTGCTTCCGGGGTCCACGATTTCCTTGACGTTGAGGAAGCTGATGAACCGGCCGTCCTTGAGGCGCAGGTACTGGGTGCCGCCCTCGTTGACCACGGCATCGACAGTGCCCGATATCTCGGTCTGGACCATGACCGCGCCGCCGCTGACATCGCGGCCGATGATGCCCACGCCGTAGATGCCGTCGGGCACCAGCTCCCCGGCCTCGTTCCTGCCGTCCCACTTGTACTGGTAGGAGCCGGCTTCCTTGCTGCCAAGCTCCACGGTGCGGATGATGGCGCCTTCGGCATCGTAAATGTTCATGAAGATGTTGGTCACTGGCTCGCCGAATCCATAGTAGATGGTCGAGGCTGTGCCTTCGTTGACGCTGACCTTGTAGCCCTCTGCCTTGATTTCCTTGCCGATGTATGCGGCTGCAGAAAGCATGTCGGTCTGGGTCATGGCGGAGTTGAGGGACTTCACGCCATCGTTGATGTCGGTCAGCTGCTCAAGGCTTGAGAACTGGGCCAGTTGTGAGGTCATGTCCGTGTCCTGCATGGGGTTGAGCGGGTCCTGGTGCGTCAACTGGGCCACCAGAAGAGTCAGAAAATCCTGCTGGGCAAGGCTCGTCTTGTTGGTGGGCGAGTTGGATGCGGCCAGCCGCTGCTCCTGTGCGCCCAGGTAGACGCCGGTGGTGTCGGTGTATCCCATGACAGACCTCCCTTAAGCGATGACGTGAATGCCGTTTTCGGTGCGCGGAGAATGGACCATTTCGGCCTGTGCGGCAGTGCCCGCCGCGCCTGTGTCGCCGCGCATGGCCCGCATGTGTCTGCGCATGGCGGCCATGATTTCCCGCTCGCGGGAAAGATTGTGCTGGTCGTGCCCGGTCCAGGCGTTGTCCTGGTTGCCGGCCAGTCCGGCCTGCACATCGAGTTTTTCGACCTTGAGTCCCTGGCCCTCCAGGGCGCTGCGGATCACTTCGATGTTCTCGTTGATGATCCTGGCGGACTCTGGGTTGTCAGCCCGGATCACGGCGTTGACTTCCTTGCCCTGCACCTGAAGCATGATGTTCAACTTGCCGAGGTTCTCGGGGGTGAGTTGCAGGGTGAGCTGCTTGGTGCCGTTGGTCAGGTTTCTGAACACGGCATTTTCGACTTGGCGCATGACCCGGGGGGCGTCCACCTTTTCCCAGGCCCGGTTCTGGGACCTTGAGGCCGCGTCCGTTACATCGGTCCTCAGCGCCTGCTCTATGGTTTCGGTCCTGACCTGGGTGCGGCTCGCGGCGGTACCGGAGTCGTCCTTCAGGCGGCCGAAGAAATTGTTCCACGCCTTGTTGGACTCGGCGTCGGCGTCTGATCTGGAATCCTGCCTGGGGTCGCCCTGGCCGCTGTCTGGCCGCGTTTCGCCAGCCTTTTCGGGCAGGGGAGAGGAACTCTTGCGGGCGGCTTCTGCCCCGGTGTTGTGCCGGCGGGTGTCCACCGCTTCCTTGAAGTCCTCGCGAATCTCCACACTGGCTTGGGCTTTGACCTCGGCATTGGCCTTCGCGTCGGTCTGAGCGTCGGCCCTGGCATTGGCCTTCATATCGGTCTGTACTTCGGCCCCGGCGTTGGCCTTTGCGTCGGTCTTGATGTTGGTTTTGACGTTGGCATCAAGGTTGGCCTGGGCTTTGGCTTGTGCCTGGGTATTGGCTTGTGCCTGGGGCTGGCCCTTGGCCTTGGGAGCGTCTTCGGCCACGCGGGGGGTCAGGTCCACGGCGGCCTCAAGGTCGCGAGCCGCGCTGCTCTCCCGGGCCGTCTCGCCCATGGCCTGGGCAAATGCCTTGCCCACGGCGCGAACCAGAGCGCGGTCCTTGGCGTTCATGTCGGACATTTCCTGACGGATCAGGGTAAATGCCTCGCGCATCTCCTTGGCCGTGGTGCCGGAGCCGAACATCTCCTTGAGCTTGGTCGTGAACTCGCCGGAGAAGCCCATGGCGGACGAGAAGGCGACAATTTCCTCCTTGGTCAGGAGCAGTTGCCTGGCCTTGGGCAGTTCAGCCAGTTTGGCCTGCAACTCGCCCATGACCTTGTCCTGTTCGCCGTTTTCAAGTCTGGCCAGCAGTGTGTCAGACTCCTCGGCCGAAAAACCGAGCTTGGCGAAGAAGTTGGCGAGCACACCCTTTTGCTCGTCGCCGAGAGCGGCCTTGCGCGTGGCCTCCATCTTGGTTGCCAGGGCGGCCACGAATTCCTTCCAGGTCATGCCTTCGTCGCTGCCGACCTTTTTCTCCAGAGCCTTGATCTCGTCGTCGGTCAGGCCGTATGCCTTGAGATCATCCTTGATCTTCTCGAAGTCCTCTCTGGTCATGCGTTCGTCGCGTTCATCGCGCTCGGCCTGTTCGTCCCTCTTGGCATCGCGGGCTTCGTGCGCGGGGCGGAGGGCCTCCTTGCCCGTCTCGCAGGAGCGGGTTTCAGAGCCTTGGGCAACTGTACGGACTTCCTCCTGGCGCTGCGGAGCGGCGTCGAGCATTTTTTCCCTGGTGGCGACGGGCGCCATGGACAACTCGCTCTCTACCGAGGCGGAGTGCATGGCAAAAACCTCGGCAAACATGGACTGCCGCTCATCTCTGCCAATGGCGGAGTATGTGGGGGCCGTGAGTTTGCTCTCGGTTTCTTTCAGGGCGATGCCAGGAATATTTTGCATGGTTCACTCCTTCGGCATGCTTACAATCAAAAGACGTGCCAAGTGTGAAAGTCTGCAATTCAAGCATGTTGCCGTTGGGCTGAAGCGGCACAAATCGCCACCCTGCCCCTCTCGGGCGGTGTCGGCGGCTTTCTTTGCCGGGGGAATCGGGGTTGGACCGGGACGGAATCAACCGCTGACGGAGATGAGCGCCTCCAGCAGCTCCAGGGCCTCGGCCCATGCCGTGCGGGAGTGGCAGCCGTTGGCCAGGGCCATTTGGACATATCCGGCCAGAGGACGGGCAACGGCCGGGCTGCAGGTCCAGAAGGTGTCGGACAGGAGCGCTCCGGTGCGCAGACCGTGCTTGAGCTGGCGGCCCATCTCCGGGATGTGGGTCAGGAGGGCGTTGGCGGCCTCGGGCGCGGACCCGGCCAGTTCGTTCCATGCGGCGAGAGCCGCGGGTTCGGCGCGTCCGCCCAGCCGCCAGAGAAAAAAGGCTTGCCAGAAGCGGGAGACGAGTCGTTGGGCGTCAGGTGCGTCCGGGTCGAGCCTGTGCAGGGCGAAGAGGCCATGCCGCCGTGCCGTGCTGGAGAGTGTCAGGCCGGGCAGGGTCAGCCGCGCCAGCTTGTCTGGTTTGTCGCCAGCCGCCACGCGGGCGGCCAGGACCGCGATGCGGGCAGGGGCAAAGGGGGCGTGGCAGTGGAGCCTGTCCCGGGTGCATTGCCAGCAGCCGTGGGCGCAGTCCATGTCTGCCCGCAGCACGAGGTGGCCGGGGGGGTAAGGGCCGGTTTCCCACGGGTTGACGTGGCCCATGGACAGGTTGAGGCACTTGAGCCCGGTCCATGCGGCCAGATGCATGGGGCCCGTGTCCGGAGTGACGAGCAGGGCCAGGCTCTGGCCCACGGCACCAAATTCGTCCAGCCCCAGGGTGCCGCACAGGTTGAGGGCCGGAGCCTTGGACAAGGCCATCACTTGGCGGCCCAGGTCCTTTTCGGCCGGGCCGCCAAAGAGCACGGGCCGCAGCCCGCGTCCCAGGAGTTCGCGTACGAGATCGGCCCAGAACGCGGCAGAGGGGCGCTTGCCCGGTTCGCTTGCGCCCAGAAACAGGCCCACCCGGCCGGTATCGGGCGGCAGGGTGCGCGGGGGGTCGAACCGGGTGGTTGCCATGGCCTTGGCCGGAATGGCGTCCATGGCGTTGAGGTCGGCCCAGTGAAATCGATTGAAACGGTTGTTGCCCACCAGAGAGGTTCGATAGAGCTGCCAGGGGCCGTGGACAAAGCGGACCCCGTCCGGGGTTTGCGTCGGCCCGAGCCGGGCCTCGGCCCGCAGATCGTGGGCCAGCCGGGCTGCCTCCTCGCGGATGCTCAGGTTGATGACCAGCTCGAAGTGCTGCTGGCGCAGGATGTTGACCCCGGTCCAGGGCACATAGGTCGCCTTGGGTGAGATGCGCATGAGGGGTTTGTAGAAAATCTCCTCGGCGGCCACGAACAGGGGGTGGCCCGGATATTGCCGGGCGAGCCAGAGCAAGAGCGGGTAGGAGAGGATGAGGTCTCCCATGCGCTGCATCTGGAGGATGAGAATGGGGCGTTTGGCACTCATGGCGGGCCAGGGTCAGGCAAAGGTGTCGCGCATGAGGGCCATGAGCCGGTTCATGCGGTGGTCGTAGGTGTGCTCGGCCAGGACGCGTCTGCGGGCGGCCTCGGCCACGCGGCGGCGCTTGTCCGGATCGTTCAGGTAGATGTCCACCAGTCCGGGGATCTCGTCGGGATGGCTGTAAAAAACCACCTCGCTGCCCGGCTCGAACAGCTCCTCCATCTGCCTGCGGTAGTCGGTGAGCAGGAAGGCGCCGCAGCAGGGAACGTCGAATACCCGCTGGTTGACCGCGCCCTTCATTTGCTGGCTGGTGCAATTGAAGTTGATGTCGCTTTGCGGGTAAAAGTCCGGCAGATCGTCGTAATAGGACAGCTCCGGGTGGTAGCGCCAGCCTGTGCGGGCTGCCAGCAGCTGTTTCCAGCCCGCGTCGCCCACGATGAGCGGTGAGTGGTCGAGGATGCGCAGTACGCAGTCGAGCCGATAGAGCAATGTGGCCTGCCATGTGAGGAATGTCTCGAACGCCTGGATGCGTTCCGGACTGCCCAGCCCCTCGAACTCTTCGCGCAGCTCCGGGAAATGGCGGATCAGAAAGCGGCCCGAGCAGCGCTCGTCGGATTCGCCAAAGGCCCGGGCCACCATGATGCCTGCTTCCACCAGCCGGGGTGGCGGGTTGGACGCCTCCAGCCGCTTGATGGTCTTGCCCAGCATGGAATTGCCCACAAAGGAGATGGGCGCCCGCCATGCGGCCACGCGCCGGGTCCGGTGGGGCACCAGCCGGGTGGGGTCCGCGGCCAGGGGCAGATAAAAGACATGGCTGAAGCCCATGGCCGTCAGCGAGTCGAGATTGTCCGAATCCCAGGTGAAGATGGCTGTACGCATGCCTTGCAGGTTCTGGTAGGAGCCCAGGATCAGGTGGGGATTGTCCACGAACCAGGAGGCCAGGGGCACGTCGAAGCGGTGGAGCAGGGCGGCCAGTACGCCTTCGCGGTCCACGCCCAGGTGGTTGACCGTGAGCACGAAGTCGGGGCGGAAGGTGGTCAGGGCTGTGACCGTGCGCGAGACAAAGGCGTCAAGGTCCATTTCCCTGGTCCCGAAGTCCATGACCTGATGCTCCACGCCAAGCCGCTGACACGCGGCCTTCAGTTCACCCGTCAGGAAGTATTGGCTGGTGAGCAGCAGGATGCGCGGCGACGTTTGGCGGAATTTTGGCCAGGTGTTCGGGGATGTCTGCATTGCCCCTCTCACTAACGGCAGCCTGGGTATTTGTCCACTCCGGCGACGGGCGGACAGGCCGGGTCTGTCGGGGTGGCCGCCTTGCCCTTGGGGCTTGCGGGAGAAAAAACGCCCGCGTCGGCGTGAACCGGCGCGGGCGGGGAGTGTCGGTCAACGGTACGGATCAGTTGAGCAGATCGGGCCGGGCTATCTTGATTTCCGCCTGCTGGCGCAGTTCGGTCATGTAGGCGTTGATGGCCTCGAACTGGTAGTTGCGGTTGGCCTGTTCGAGCCATGTGTCCCTCTGGTTCTCCCAGTCTGCCTCGGAGGCCGGGATGATCTCCTTGAGCCGGGCCACGATAACGCCTGCCTCCAGGGCAAAGGGCTCAGGCAGCCATGCGCCTTCCTCGGCGGCAAAGGCGGCGTCGGCCAGATTCCTGTTCTGTCCCAGGCCGGGAACGAAGCCCTGGCGGTCGAAAGGTTCGGATGTCTTGAGGCGCCGCGCCAGCCCGGTGGCCGCCTTTGCCGCGTCAGGCCCGGTCAGACGCTCAAGGGTGGCCTGGGCGTCAGCCATGGCCATTTCAAACGCCTTGCGTTGGGAGAGGGAGGCGACGATGGACTCGTGTACCTCGCCGAGCGGCAGGGGGGCGGCCGGGATGTCCTCGACCTTTTCCACCAGCATGTAGCCGCCCTCGATGGATATGGGGGTCTTGTGCGATTCGCCGGGGCCGATGTGCATGACCACGGCCGCCGCCTCGGGAGTCATGCCGAAACCCTGGGCCAGCCCCTGGGCCGGGACAGGGCTGGAGGTCACGGCAAGCATGCCCAGTTCGTCGGCCACGGCATCAAGCGTCATGCCTGAGAGCATGAGGTCCATGGCTTCGTCCAACAGGTCGGTGACCTTGTCGGCCGCCTTTTCTTCGGCAATGGCGCGGACGATGTCCTGTCTGACTTCGTCCAGGGTCGGTTCGCCCGGTTCCTTGCGGTCCTCGACAAAGATGACATGCCAGCCGAACTGTGAGCGCACCGGCTCGCTGACCTGCCCCTTGGCCGTGGCAAAGGCGGCCGCTTCGAATTCGGGGACCATGTCGCCCCGGCCGAACCAGCCGAGATCGCCTCCGCCCGGGGCACTGGGGCCTTCGGAATACTGCCGGGCAAGGGCAGCGAAATCGCCGCCGGCTTTGGCTCGGGCGTATACTGCTTCGATGCGTTTGCGGGCGTCGGCCTGCTTTTCTTCGGGATCGGCGTCGCTGGACTGGATCAGGATGTGGCTGGCCTTGACGGCTTCCTCCTGGCGCAGGGACGCCGCATTGGCCTCGAAGTATGCCTCGACCTCATCGTCGCTCGCCTCCTGGCGGGAGGCCAGATCCTTGGGCGTGAAGAGCAGGTAGCGCACACGCACCTGCTCGGGCACCATGAAGCGCGACTCGTTGGTGGCGTAGAAGTCCTCGACCTCTGCCTCGTCAACGCTCACTTGGCCGAGGAAGTCGGCCGGAACGGAGAGGATGTACTCCACGCGGGCCTCCTCGCCGACCCAGTCGTATATCTGGCGGGCCTGTTCCGGGGTGGCTACAGCGGTTCTGCGGACCATGTCCGTGACCTTGCCTGCGATGATTTCCCGCTTGAAGTTGGCCTCGAACTGTGCGGGCGTCATGCGGATGGAGCGCAGGGCGGCCATGTAGATCTCGCGGTCAAAGGCTCCGGCCTGATTCCAGAAGTAGGACTGGCGGGTGATGGCGGCGAAGACCTCATCGTCCGAGGCCGTGATGCCCAGGCGGTCGGCCTCGTCCAGAAGCAGCCGGTTGTTGATCAGTTCGCCCAGCACCATCTGCTTGAACTGGGGGTCCTGCAACTGGGCGGTGGTCACTTCGGGGTTGGTGCTTCGCAATCCCTCGGCCGCGCGCTGGAAGGCGTCCTCGAATTCGGCCCGGGTGATGCTCTGGTCGTTGACCGTGGCCAGCACCGGGTCCTGCCCGGTGTCGAACCCGCTCATTCCAAAGGCGAAGACAAAGACCACGATGATGATGCCAAACAGGATCTTGACGATCCATCCCGAGGCGTTTTCACGCATTATCTCAAGCATTGCTACTCCACAGAGGCGCGTTTGACCGCGCCCGGCACGGATCCGGGCGGCGGCAGCGTTCGTATCGGTCGTCAGGACTGGTTGTTGCGGACTGCGTTGAGCAGACCACCTGCCTGGATAATATCCAGTTCCTTTTTGGTCAAATCATTTGTGACGGCCACGGTTTCGCCGCTGGCGAGGCGGATGTCCACGGTATTGCCCGGCGTGATCCTTTCGGCCGGGATGGTCAGCCCCGCGCCCTGTTGCAGACGGTCATAGTCGCCGGGGTCGGCAAGGAGCAGCGGCAGGATGCCGAAATTGACGAGGTTGGCCCGGTGGATACGCGCCAGGGACTTGACGATGACCGCCCTGACTCCCAGGTGGCGCGGCCCCAGGGCCGCATGTTCCCGGCTCGACCCCTGGCCGTAGTTTTCGCCGCCCACCACGACTCCGCCGCCCAGCTCGCGGATGCGGGCCACGAATTCCTTGTCCACCCGGCTGAATATGTACTGGCTGATGGCCGGGATGTTGGAGCGCAGGGCCGTTATCTCGGCTCCGGCGGGCAGGATGTGGTCAGTGGTGATGTTGTCCCCCACCTTCAGTGCCACAGTGGTTTCGATGGTTCCGGGCAGGTCGTCGAACTCCTCCAGGGCCACGATGTTGGGCCCGCGCACGATGCTCAGGGCTTCGGCGTTGTCGGGCGGGAATACAAACAGGTCGCGGATGGAGGGAACCTCGGCGGGCAGCTCCACCCGCTCGGGCGCATCGCCCCAGGTGGCGGGGTCGGTGAATTTGCCGTCCAGCGCCAGCCGGGCTGCGGTCTGGGCCGAGGCGAGATACACCTGTCCGTCCTGAGTGCCGGAGCGGCCCTCGAAGTTGCGGTTGAAAGTCCGTACGGACACGCCTGCGCTGACCGGCGATCCGCCCATGCCGATGCACGGACCGCAGGTGCATTCAAGCACCCGTGCCCCGGCGTCGAGAAGCGGCTCGATGAGACCTTCGCGGGCCAGTATCTTCATCACCTGCTTGGAACCGGGGGATATGAGCAGGTCGGTGCTGGGCGGAATCCTGCGCCGGGCCAGGATCTGGGACGTGTTCTTGAGGTCCGAGTAAGAGGAGTTGGTGCAGGAGCCGATGGCAACCTGGTCAATGGCCTTGCCTGCCAGCTCGCTGACCCGGCAGACCCGATCTGGCATGTGGGGCTGGGCCACCAGGGGCTCAAGGGTGCCAAGGTCGATAGTGATGACCTCGTCGTACTCGGCGTCCGGGTCGGCCGTAAGTTCGCGGAAGTCGGCGCCCCGGCCCATCTTCTCCAGAAACTCGCGGGTGCGGGCGTCGGCCGGAAAGATCGAGGTGGTGGCCCCCAGCTCCGCGCCCATGTTGGTGATGGTGGCCCTGTCCGGCACCGAGAGCGAGGCCACGCCCGGCCCGCCGTACTCGAAGACCTTGCCCACGCCACCCTTGACCGTGAGCAGGCCAAGCAGGTGGAGAATGACATCCTTGCCCTGTGCCCAGCCAGTGAGAGCGCCGGTCAGGTGGACCTTGACCACTTTGGGCATGGGGATGAAATAGGGCTCGCCCGCCATGGCCAGGGCCACGGAGAGTCCGCCCGCGCCCATGGCCATGGAGCCGATGCCGCCCGCAGTGGGCGTGTGGGAGTCAGAGCCGATCAGGGTCGCGCCGGGCTTGGCAAAGTTCTCCAGATGAAGCTGGTGACAGATGCCCGTGCCGGCCGGGGAGAAGACCGCGCCGGATTTGGCGGCCACGGTGCGCAGGTAGCGGTGGTCGTCCGGGTTGCGAAAACCCATCTGCAGGGTGTTGTGGTCCACATAGCTGACCGAGAGGTCGGTGCGGACCCGGCCGCCAATGGCCTCGAACTGGAGCCAGGCCATGGTGCCGGTGGCGTCCTGGGTCAGGGTCTGGTCTATGCGCAGCCCGACCTCGCGGCCGGGGATCATCTCGCCAGAGACGAGATGCTTCTCGATGATCTTGTGGGTGATGCTCTTGCCCATCTGCCTCTCCTGCGGGTCGTTGGGGTGTCGGGTTCTCAATGCGTCGTGCGCGGGCCGCTAAAACAGGAAACCGTTTCCGGGTTCGGACTGGCTCAGGCCGTCAATGCCCAGGTTGAGCCGGTTGATCTTGTTCACCCGGAACTGGATGTCCACATCCAGGCGCAGCTTGTCGCGCTGCAGTTCGAATATCTGCTCGTGATGAAAGATGCCTTCCGCGGGTTTCTCGGCGGCCATCAACTCGCGGATGGTCCGAACGGTCTTCTCCCGTTCAAGGGTCAGCGCGGCGATCTCGGCCTCCAGGGTCGGAATGTCCTCGGAAAGCCTTGGCTCACCGGATTTTGATTCGTCTGCGGGTGTCATCTTTCTTCTCCGTGGCCGGTTTTGGCTTCATTTTTCCGGTGGGAAGCGAGTTGTAGAAGTTCCAGAACTCCGGCCAGGTGGATGTCACCTCGCCGTGGTTCTCCAGCACGATGCCGGGCACGGCATAGGCGGCCAGGGCGCAACCCATGGACCAGGTCGGGGCGGGACTGTACCATGTCCCCTCCCAGGTCCGGCCGCCGGGTTTGAGGGCCAGACCATCGTCGGTCTGCTCATAGGCAGCGCCCATGCGGTCGAGCAGTTCCATGACCGTGTCGTCCGCATTCTTGAGCACGGCGTCCTCGCCCTTGAGGGCCAGGGCCAGGGCCAGGGGGAGCAGATCGGGATCGCTGCCCAGGGCGATAGCCGCGCCCCGGGGCATGTCGGCCACCTTGGTGGCGATGAGGTTGTCGGTGGCCGTGTCGATGCGCAGGCCAAGGCGTGAAAGCTCGTCGAGCACGCGCCTTCCCCTTTCGCTTGAGGGCCAGGTGCCCTGGATGTTGATGGAGCCGCCTGTCATGATGGGCAGGGCCAGCAGCAGACCGCACAAGGACACGGACAGGGGGATGGTCGGGACCTCTTCCATGACCGGGACACCGTCGTTGACCGTGACCGTGTCGCCGCTTAAGCTGGCCTGGATGCCGCAGACGGCGAGTACGTCCACGGCCTCTGCCACCCGCTCCCGCGCCTCGGGGCCAAGGCCCCTGATGGTCAGTCCCCCCGGATACGTCCAGGCGGCCAGGGTCAGGGCCGCGGCAAAGTCCGGGTCAAGGGATCCGGGCAGGGTGATCTCCTCGTCCATGGCCCCGCCGCATTCCAGGCGGGCGGGCAGGCCGGGGTTGTTGGGATTCATGGGCACCAGCCGCGCCCCCAGATTCGGCAGGACCTTGTTCAGGGACGCAATGTCCATGAGCTGCAGACCGGGCTTGCCCGTGAACTTGCACCGTCCGGCATGGCCCAGGGCCAGTGCCAGGAGAAGGTAGAAATTGAAGGAATCCTCGCCCACAAAGACCATGGCCCCCTCAAAGCCGAGGGTGCGCCCGCCGTCGTTGCGGATGAAGTCCTCGTCCCAGTGGATGGGGGCGCCCACCTGCTTGAGGGCCTTGGCCAGATCCTTGTTGGGCGCGTTCATGGTCACCGGGGCCAGAGTGGTGCGCAGCCCGGCGCTGGCGGCCATGGCCAGCATCATCCGGGTGCGACGGAAGGAGCGCGGCCCGGTGATGGCTGCCTGAACGGGCTCCTGGCGCGGGGCGAGCTTGTAGCCTTCGCCTGTGAATTTTTTGCGCACATCGGCCAGGGAGAACTGGTTGAGCAGGGTGAACAGGGTGCGCGTCAGCCGGGCGTCGAGTCCCAGGTCAGAGGCGGCTTGGTCAAAGGCGGTACGCAGGAGTTTCTCGAGCTTGGGGTCCACCAGGGATTTCTGCCGCGACTTGCGCCACGCCCCTTCCTTGCGGATGAGGAACGAGCGCTTCTCGAGCAGATGCAGAATCTGGCCGTCGATCTGGGAGATGTCGGTGAAGCGGTGCTGGGCAACATCGGCCGCCTTGTCGGCAAATGGCGCATCCTCGCCATCCTGGTCGGTGTCGCGGGTCGGGCGGGGGGGGCGTTTGCCGAATTTCACCGGCCCCTCGCCGCGGGCCGGACGCCCCCCTCTGCCTGAGCCCTTGCCGACAGGGGTGCGCCCGGTGTCTTCCTTGCGGATTTTGATCATGGTCTTTCCGTCTTCCTTATAATTGATATGGCTCCCCGGACGGGGAATCGGTTCTCTATCCCGAAAGATGCGGCGTGGCAAGCCCTGCGAGGGGGCGGCTCCCGGTTCGCCCGGAGGAACTGAAAGGGGGAGGCAGCGCAAGCTGCCTCCCCCCGGAGTCGCAACGGGCTTAAACCCTTTACTTCATGCTGGAGCCGGAAGCGGCCTTCTGCATCTTGACCTCGACCTTTTCGGTCAGGCCGGCGTAGTATTCGCGCAGGATGTCCAGAACCTCGTCGCGGCCGAAGTGGTCCGGGATCTCGGTGCCCTCGGACAGGCCCTTGCGCAGCTTGGTGCCGGACAGGATGACGCGGTCT
This sequence comes from Pseudodesulfovibrio alkaliphilus, assembly GCF_009729555.1. NCBI lineage: Bacteria > Pseudomonadati > Thermodesulfobacteriota > Desulfovibrionia > Desulfovibrionales > Desulfovibrionaceae > Pseudodesulfovibrio > Pseudodesulfovibrio alkaliphilus. The sequence continues at coordinate 725,421 of NZ_WODC01000001.1, read as the reverse complement.
TCCTTGGTGTGCGGGCAGGTGCGCATGGAGGCCATGCCGTCGCACTTGTAGCAGTAGAAGGTCCAGTCGATGTTCATCGGCTGGCAGAGCAGGGCCTTGCCCGGCTCGGGGCAGGCTTCGGTGGCGTAGGGGATGCGCTTGAAGATGTCCTGCGCCTCGAACAGGCCGTAGAAGTCGCCGACGCCGGCGTGGTCGCGGCCGATGAGCATGTTGTTGATGCCGTAGTTCTGGCGGAAGGTGGCGTGCATCAGGCCCTCGCGGGGACCGGCGTAACGCATGTCGAGCGGGTAGCCGGCGTTGATGACGTTGGCAGGCACGAAGTAGTTGTCGATCAGGGTCTGGATGCACTTGATGCGCACGTCACCCGGGATGTCGCCGGGCTTGAGGTTGCCGATCAGGGAGTGGATGACCACGCCGTCACACACTTCCACGGCGATCTTGGCCAGGTACTCGTGGGAACGGTGCATGGGGTTGCGCAGCTGCAGAGCGGCGACCTTGGACCAGCCGCGCTTTTCCATCTCGGCGCGGATCTGGGCCGGGGTCAGGTAGACGCCGGGGAAGCGCTTGGCGTAGTCGCCCTCGGAGAGGACCTTGACCGGGCCGGCCAAGTTGTACTTGCCCTGAGCCATGACCATCTGAACGCCCGGGTGGTCTTCCAGGGCCACGGACCAGAACTTGTCGTCAGCGGAGTCTTCGCCCTGGCCCTTGTAGACCAGCTCGCATTCCCACTTCTTGTCCTTCTCGGTCATCTCGAATTTTTCGGTGATCTTCATGGTGGCGTAGATCACGCCGTCGGCGGCCTTGAGAGCCACTTCGTCACCGACCTTGACGTCTTCGTCGTTGGTGTCGAGGGTGATGGGAATGGGCCAGAAGGTGCCGTCGGCCATCAGGAACTTTTCGCAGACGCCAGCCCAGTCGGCCTTGCCCATGAAGCCATTCAGCGGGGAGAAGCCGCCGATGCCCATCATGATCAGGTCGCCCTTGGCGCGGTCGGAGATGTTGAGGGTCTTCAGACCTTCGGCTTTCTTGATTTCAGCAGCGAGTTCCGCGCCTTCGAGCAGGCAGCAGACGAGACCTTTTCCACCGTGAGGTGCTACGAGGTTGGACATGTGAGCCTCCTAAAAAAGTTTGTCAAATGATTCCATAGCCTTCATTCATGGTGCGTTCTGGTGAGCGCTGGTTGACCATGATAGTGTCCCACGTAACAGGGTAAGCCCCTTAATGTACGTTTGTGAAAGTCGTGTCAAGCGCTTTTTCCGGCCGTCGGCCGGGGTCCTGCATCCCCCGGGCCGGAGGGGTTTTGCTTAGAGGTTTTCGGGACATTGTCTAGAAAAAACGCATGCGGGCGCTGATTTTCCAGCCTGGGTCCGGCCTGAGGCGAGAAACCGGATCGTTGCATCAAAAGACCAAAAAAGGCTTGCACTCGGGTTGAAAATTGCTCTATTACTGGTGGTAATAATATGTCTTTGACCCCTCTGTCTGGGCATGTGTGCCCCTTTTTAGGGGCGAACAGGGTGAAAACAAGCCTGCGAGGCGGTTTTACGCAGGTTTGCCCATCAGGGCAGTGCGGTGAGCTTGTTAAAAAATTCACTTTCTCGTTGACAAGTTGGGCGCGGAGTTGCTAATTCGAAATTCCCATCGGCTTCAACCCGATGCGATGCAAATTTTTGTTTTTAGGTAGAGGACGTCGGTTATCGTGAATAATAAAACCCTATTTAGGAGGAGAAGTTATGCCGACCTTTGTTAACCCGGAAAAATGTGACGGCTGCAAGGGTGGCGAAAAGACCGCTTGCATGTACATTTGCCCGAACGATCTGATGATCCTGGATGCCGACGAGATGAAGGCATACAACCAGGAGCCGTCCGCGTGCTGGGAATGCTACTCCTGCGTGAAAATTTGCCCCCAGGGCGCTATTGAAGCCCGTCCGTACGCCGACTTCGCCCCCATGGGTGGTACCTCCATCCCGATGCGTTCCGCCGAGGACATCATGTGGACCGTGAAGTTCCGCAACGGCAGCGTCAAGCGCTTCAAGTTCCCCATCCGCACCACTCCCGAAGGCTCCATCAAGCCCTTTGACGGCAAGCCTGAGCCGACCGACCTCGAGAACGAGCTGCTCTTCACCGAGGCCGAGCTGGCGACCCCCAAGGCTGTCATTCAGGAGCAGGCCCCTGTGACCGAGGCCGACCTGAAGAAAGAGTGGAAGGCCGACGACTACGGGAACCTCGTCTAGTTTCCGTCCGAAGCGTTGATTTGTCGTTACAGACTGCAAAACAAGAATAATCCTAGGAGGAAATTATGCCTCTGCTTCCCAGCAAAGAAGCTTCCAAAGGTGTCGCTCTGGCCGAGCCGACGATCGTCGAGAAACACGTCGATCTTCTGCTCGTCGGCGGCGGTATGGGTAACTGCGGCGTGGCTTTCGAGGCCATGCGCTGGATCCAGAAAGTGGACCCGAGCCTGACCCTGGAGCTGGTTGACAAGGCCGCCCTTGAGCGCTCCGGCGCCGTGGCCCAGGGCCTCTCCGCCATCAACACCTATGTTGGCGCCAACGATGTGGACGACTACGTCCGCATGGTCCGCACCGACCTCATGGGCCTGGTTCGCGAAGACCTGATCTTCGACCTGGGCCGTCACGTTGACGATTCCGTCCACCTCTTCGAAGAGTGGGGCCTGCCCGTTTGGGTCAAGAAAGACGGCAAGAACGTCGACGGCGGCAAGGCCAAGGCCGAGGGTCTGGCCATCCGCAACGGCGCCGAGCCGGTCCGTTCCGGCCGCTGGCAGATCATGATCAACGGTGAGTCCTACAAGTGCATCGTGGCCGAGGCCGCCAAGAACGCCATCGGCGAGGACCGCTACGTTGAGCGCGTCTTCATCGTGAAGCTGCTCCTGGACGCCAACGAGCCCAACCGCATCGCCGGTGCCGTCGGCTTCTCCACCCGCGAGAACAAGGTGTACGTCTACACCTGCAACGCCTGTGTCGTCGCCTGCGGCGGCGCGGTCAACGTCTACCGCCCCCGCTCCACTGGTGAGGGCATGGGTCGCGCCTGGTACCCGGTGTGGAACTCCGGTTCCACCTACACCATGGTCGCCCAGGTCGGCGGCGAGATGACCATGATGGAAAACCGCTTCGTGCCCGCCCGCTTCAAGGACGGTTACGGCCCGGTCGGCGCCTGGTTCCTGCTCTTCAAGGCCAAGGCCACCAACTACAAGGGCGAGGACTACTGCGTCACCAACCGCGCCATGCTGAAGCCCTACGAGGATCGCGGCTACGCCAAGGGTCACATCATCCCGACCTGCCTGCGTAACCACATGATGCTTCGCGAAATGCGCGAAGGTCGCGGCCCCATCTTCATGGACACCAAGACAGCCCTGCTGACCACCGTCAACGGCGACCTGAGCGGACCCGAGTGGAAGCACCTCGAGTCCGAGGCTTGGGAAGACTTCCTCGACATGTGCGTCGGTCAGGCCAACCTTTGGGCCGCCACCAACTGCGCTCCCGAGGATCGCGGTTCCGAGATCATGCCCACCGAGCCGTACCTCCTGGGTTCCCACTCCGGCTGCTGCGGTATCTGGGTTTCCGGTCCGGACGAGTCCTGGGTTCCCGATTCCTACAAGATCAAGGCTGACAACGGCAAGATCTACAACCGTATGACCTCCGTCAACGGCCTGTGGACCTGCGCTGACGGCGTCGGCGCTTCCGGCCACAAGTTCTCCTCCGGTTCCCATGCTGAAGGCCGCATCGTCGGCAAGCAGATGGTGCGCTGGTGCGTGGATCACAAGGGCTTCAAGCCGACCCTGAAGGAAAAGGCCGCTGATCTGGCCAAGGAAATCTACCAGCCCTGGTACACCTACGAGGCCGCCAAGGGCGGTTCCACCGACCCGGTCGTCAACCCGGCCTACATCACCCCGCACAACTTCATGATGCGCCTCATCAAGTGCACCGATGAATACGGCGGCGGCGTTGCCACCCTGTACATGACCTCCAAGGCTCTGCTGAACACCGGCTTCTGGCTGCTCGGCATGATGGAGGAGGACTCCAAGAAGCTTGCGGCCCGCGATCTGCACGAGCTGATGCGCTGCTGGGAGCAGTACCATCGCCTGTGGACCGTGCGCCTGCACATGCAGCACATCGAGTTCCGCGAGGAGTCCCGTTACCCGGGCTTCTACTACCGCGGCGACTTCATGGGCCTTGACGATTCCAAGTGGAAGTGCTTCGTCAACTCGAAGTACGATCCCGCCACTGGCGTGACCACCATCTTCAAGAAGCCCTACGTGAAGATCATCCCCGACGCCTAAGCTGCAGTAGGTAGTGATCGACCCGTGACCGCGGGCCCCCGGCCCGCGGTCACTTTCCCAATCTGCCGGGGCTAAAATGGTCTGAATCCGGGCCGGGATGCCGCTCCCGGTCCGGGTTTAGGCCATTTTTGGGCGAAGCCTCAACATTATTCGGGAGGAATGAAGAGAATGTCGAATAACAGTATTCTCGTGGTAGGCGGCGGGTTCGCAGGAATCACCGCCGCCCTCGAAGCCGCCGAAGTGGGCTACGAGGTGTACATCGTTGAAACAAACCCCTATCTCGGTGGCCGGGTGGCGCAGCTCAATCAGTACTTCCCGAAGCTGTGTCCCCCCTCCTGCGGCCTGGAGATCCAGTTTCAGCGCATCAAGAACAACCCCAAAGTCAAGGTGCTGACCATGGCCTCGGTGGCATCCGTTTCCGGCTCGGCCGGGGACTATGATGTCAAGATCACCCAGCGCCCCCGCCATGTGAACGAGCGGTGCACAGCCTGCGGCGACTGCGAGAAGGCCGCCACGACCACAGTGGCTTCCGAGTTCGATTTCGGCGTGGGCAAGCGCAAGGTCGCCTACAAGACCCATCCTTTCATGTTTCCCATGCGCTATGTGGTGGACGCGGACAATGCCTCCGACTCCGAGCTGGCCGCCATCAAGGACGCCTGCAAGTACGACGCGGTAGACCTGGACGAGCAGCCGAAAAGCATCGATCTCAAGGTCGGGGCCATCGTCGTGGCCACGGGCTGGAAGCCCTACGATATCGCCAAGCTGACCAACTTGGGCGGCGGCAAGGTGCCCAACGTGGTCACAAACATGCAGTTCGAGCGTCTGGCCGCGCCCAACGGACCCACAGGCGGCAAGATCCTGCGCCCGTCCGACGGCGCCGAGCCCAAGCGCATCGCCTTTGTCCAGTGCGCCGGGTCCCGTGACCAGAACCACCTCAACTACTGTTCATACATCTGCTGCATGGCCTCCCTGAAGCATGTCCGCTACATCCGCGAGCGCAGTGACGCAAACGTCACGGTCTACTACATCGATCTGCGCACCCCGGGCCGCTACGACAAGTTCAAGGCCATCACCGAGGCCGACGACAAGCTCAGCCTGGTCAAGGGCAAGGTGGCGGCCATCGTTGACGACGGCACGGGCAACCCTGTGGTCACGGTCGAGAACGCCGTCACCGGCATCAAGACAGACGAGAAGTACGACCTGGTGGTGCTGGCCACCGGCATGGAGCCCAGCATCGCCGGCCTCAAGGTTCCGGCCGGGGCCGTTGATGCCGACGGTTTTGTCATTGACGGCAATGGCATCATTGCCGCCGGTTGCGCCAAGCAGCCCTTTGACGTCATGAAGACCGCCCAGTCCGGCACCGCCGCCGCGATGAAGGCGATCAAAACCGTGGTAGGGAGGTAAGCAATGGCTGAAAAGCTTGGAGTATATATCTGTGGCGGCTGCGACATCGGGGCCAATCTCGATGTCGATGCCCTGGCCCAGTTCGTCGCCGGGGGCAAGCACTCGGCAGCGGTCGGGGTGGCCAAGTCCAACCCCGTGCTGTGCAGCCCCGAAGGCAAGGCCGCAATCGAGGCCGACATCGCCGAGCTGGGACTCGACGGCGTGGTTTGCTGCGCTTGCACCCCCCGCGCCAAGTGGGATGTGTTCAAGTTCGGCGAGAAGGTCCAGGTGGAGCGCGTCAATCTGCGCGAGCATTGCGTCTGGTCCTTCCAGGACGACCCCGCCTTCCCGGGTCAGATGGAGGTCATCGCCAAGGACTACATCAACATGGGCGTTTCCAAGCTCACCAAGAGCCGGATTCCCGCCCCTGAAATTCCCGAAGCCTTCAAGACCGTGCTGGTTCTCGGCGGCGGCTATGCGGGTCTGAACGCGGCCCTCAATGCCGCCAGCCTGGGCTACCCCGTGGTGTTGGTCGAAAAGTCCGACACGCTGGGCGGCAAGGCCGCGACCATGTACAAGTCGTTCCCCCTGTCCGGCTCCTTTGGGGACAAGACCCAGGAGATCGGCGTCAAGGAACTTATTGCCGAGGTGCAGGCCAACGACAAGATCAAGGTCATCACCGGAGCCACTCTGGAATCCCTGGCCGGAGCGCCCGCAAAATACAAGGCCACCATTGGCGGCACCGAGTACGAGATCGGCGCAGTGGTCATGGCCACGGGCTGGGTTCCCGGCAAGTCCAAGTTCCTCGCCCCGCTGGGTTACGGCAGGGTCAAGAACGTGGTCACCTCCGCCGAGTTCGAGGCCATGGCCAAGAACGGAGGAATCAAGACGGCTGAAGGCAAGGCCCCGTCCTCCGTGGCCTTCATCGTGGACACAACCCTGCTCATGAAGGGCGTAAGCTACGGCGAGTGCGGGGATGCCTGCGCCGCCCCGGAAGACATGCCCTGCAAGGAAGAGGCCCCTGCCGACACCTCTGATGAGTGCGAGGTCTTCGAGTACGAGGACAAGGAATCCGCCAGGCATTTGGCCTACAGCTCGGAGCTGACCTCGCTGGTCGCCCTCAAGCAGGCCAACTATGTGCGCGAGCTGGCCCCCGACGCCTTGGCCTACGTGATTTACGATCACATGATGGTCCCCGGCATCAACGAGAAATACTATCAGACCGCCCAGGACGATCCCGGCGTCATGCTGACCAAGGGCACCGTCACCTCGGTGGACGAAGCGGGCAGCGAGGTGGTCATCAAGGCCAAGAACACCCTGATCGGCGACGATATCGCCATCAGCGCCGATCTCGTGGTGGTGCCCACGGCCATCGTGCCCACCACCGCGGCTGACCCGACCATGAACTTCGTCTACCGCCAGGGACCGGCTTTCCCGGACCTGGAGCTGTTTGACGGGTTTGCGGATTCCAACTACATCTGCTTCCCCTACGAGACTCGCCGCACCGGCGTTTACGCCGCAGGCTGCGTGCGCCAGCCCATGGGGCTGGGCCTGGCCGCCGATGACGCTGCCGGTGCCGCCCTCAAGGCCATACAGTGCATCGAGTCGTCCAACCGGGGTGTTTCCGTGCATCCCCGTTCGGGCGACCTCAGTTTCCCTGAGTTCAACTTCATGCGCTGCACCCAGTGCAAGCGTTGCACCGAGGAGTGCCCGTTCGGCGCCCTGGACGACGACGAGAAGGGAACGCCGATGCCCAACCCGACGCGCTGCCGTCGCTGCGGCACCTGCATGGGCGCCTGCCCCGAGCGCGTCATCTCCTTTGCCAACTATGGCATCGACCAGATCGGATCGGCCATCAAGGAAGTCAAGGTGCCCGACACCCTGGACGCCGGCGGCCCGCGCATCATCATCCTGGCTTGCGAGAACGACGCCTATCCGGCGCTGGACATGGCCGCCATGCGCGGACGCAGCTGGAGCCCCTATGTGCGTTTCCTGCCAGTCCGTTGCCTCGGTTCGGTCAACGCCATCTGGGTGGCCGACGCCATGAGCAAGGGTGTTGACGGCCTGATGCTGCTCGGCTGCAAGTACGGCGACGACTACCAGTGCCACTTTGTCAAGGGCTCCGAGCTGTGCAACCGCCGCAAGGAGAATATCGCCGAGTCCCTGGGCCGCCTGGGTGTCGAGCCCGAGCGCGTCGAGCAGTACGAGGTCTCCATCGACATGTACGACAAGGTTCCCGACATGATCGACGAATTCGTCTCGAACATTGTCAACAACTTCGGCCCCAACCCGTTCAAGGGCTACTAGGAGGTACGGAATGTCCAACACCGTAAAGGTACAACCGGACCTTAAGTTCGTGAAAGAGTTGCAGGCCGTGGGCGGCGACTCTTTGAAGAAGTGCTACCAGTGCGCCACCTGCTCGGTTGTCTGCCCGCTTTCCCCGGCGGACAACCCCTATCCGCGCAAGGAGATGGTCTGGGCCCAGTGGGGGCTCAAGGATCGCCTGGTCAACGATATCGATATCTGGCTGTGCCACAACTGCGGCACCTGCTCGGACCTGTGCCCGCGGGGCGCCAAGCCGGGCGATCTGCTCTCGGCCCTGCGCAACATGGCCTACCGCAACCTCGCTCCGCTGCCCATCATCGGCAAGTGGATGAGCAGCTCTGCGGGCATGTTGCCCCTGGCCGCCATCCCGGCCCTGATCTACGGCATCATCTGGGTGATCATGGCGGGCAAGGTGGGCTCGTTTCTGCCCCGTTTCGAGTGGGACGCGGCCAACCACGCCTGGATTCCCTCCGCTGACGGCAAGATCGTCTTCGGCGGCCTGTTCCCCGGCGACTACACCATAGACCCCATATTCATGGCCGTGTTCGCCTTCATGATCTGGGCCTTCTATACCGGCGTGCGCAACATGATCAAGGCGTTCGATGCGCAGCCCAAGACCTTCATCGTCGGCCGCAAGTCTGCGCCCACCATGCTGGCGGCGCTTATCGACACCGTCAAGTACGAGATCCTGCAGCACACCCAGTTCAATGACTGCAACGACGCCGACGCCGACGAACTGGATGTGAAGCGCGCCAAGGGCCACCGCTGGCTCATGTTCGCCTTCATCGCCCTGATGGTCGTTACCGGCGTGGTGGCCTCGGGCCACTGGGGCGGCTGGCTCTTGCGCACCATGGGCATCAGCGGTCTGGGCGAGATCGTCTCGGCCATCGGCCACACTCCGATGCCTTTCTATCACCCGATCAAGCTGCTGGCGCTGGTGGGAGCGGGGCTCGGCGTGTACGGACTCGTGGCCCTGACCAAGCGCCGGGTCAACCTGGACGCGGCCAAGCAGTCCTCCAGCTGGTACGATTGGTATCTGATCACCCTGGTCTGGGTTGTTTTCGGCACCGGGATCGGCGCCATGGTCTTCCGGGTCGTGGGCGCGGGCCTGCTGGCCTATCCGACCTATTACATACACCTGGTTTCGGTCTTCATGCTGCTTGCGTACCTGCCCTGGTCCAAGCTGGGTCACCTCGTGTACCGTACCGTGGCTCTGTCCTATGCCAAGAAGATTGGCCGCATTCCCATGGGCGCCGACAAATAGTCGCCTGGGTGAACATAATTAAAGAAGCTTACTTCGTTAAGGAGGCATCAAATGGCTGAAGCTAAGGTTTTCCCCATGAACGCTTTCGTGTCTGTGCTCCGCGGCGACGCCGCCGACCAGACTCAGCTCGATATGCTGGCTTACATCACCCAGGCCGAAACCCTCGACGCGGAGTTCGCCCCGGTGGCGCAGTCCCTGTCCAAGGCGTGGATCTATGAGCAGGAGCCCGGCCTGACCAAGTATGCCGAGGGCGACATCGCCAAGCTCGGCAACCAGGTCAAGATCGAGGCGCTGCCCGCAGCCGAGGCAGCCCGCGCACAGAAGGTGCTGGAGGTGCTCGGCGCCCTCAAGGCCGAAAACGAAGCCCTCAAGGCCCAGGTGGAGGCCCTGACCGCAGAAAAGGCCGATCTGGCCGCCAAGATCGCACCGCTTGAGGCCCAGGCCAAGACCGTTGCCGCTCAGAACGCGGCTGGCGAGCAGAAGGTCACTGTGGCCTCCAGCAAGCTGGACGAGATGACCAAGAAGCTCAACGACCTGATGGCCGAAGTGGAGAAGGTCAAGAGCCAGGGCGTGGTGGTTGCCGGCGTGGCTGGCGGCGAGGGCGCTGCGGCTCCGGCCGCTGGCGCGGCTGATGGCCCGGTGGTGGGCGGCGAGCCTGAGGCCGACTTCGGCCTCGGCGGCGATGCCTTCTCCGGCGACACCTGGTAGGCCTGTCGCTTACCGATCAGCTGCTGATCGATTCCAAGGCCCCTGCGCGTATGCGCGGGGGCCTTTTTTTGTTTGACGGGACTGAGCCCTGGCAAGGGCATGGGCGCAGGAAAGGGGGCAGCGCCGGGCGGCAGAGGGGGTGGATTAAGCGTCCGAAGCGGACGCAAGCAGAGGGTTGGATTCGGTTGATGCCGTTGGTACACAAAGGAATCATGGGGATTGACGATGAAGCAGGATTCGGCGTCGAGCCATGCGTTTGACAAGCGCCAATGATTTATATATTGTTCATCATCTCAAAGTGGCGTTCTAGTCGATCTCTTAGCTCGGGACATGGATTTTCACCAATGCCGGGCATGATGATATGATGCTTCAAGGACGCAGTTGAAAACAGCGATGTGCATTATACAACCTCACACTGATACAGTCATTATCCATTCTCACTACACACCGATGACATTGTCACATCACATGCCGTATGGCAGCTTTGAGCGGTTGTCAGCCCCTGCTTCCGGCTGTTCCCATCGCCAGCGGTTCTGTTTCGCCGTGGCGGCCTTTCGGGGCCTTCGCGACCGTTATCCGGTGCTCTGATCCCCCCGCACGACGAGTCGTGTTCTGGTCGGTCCCGGTGCGGACCGCTCTTGTCCTGTCATTTCATGGAGCGTTCAATGGAAAAGATACGAGTTGAAGGATTATACAAGATTTTTGGCCCCAATCCCCAAAAGGCCATGCGCCTGCTGGGGCAGGGGGCCGACAAGGAGTCGGTTCATGAGAAGACCGGCATGACCGTGGGGGTGGACAATGCGTCCTTTTCCATAGAGGCCGGGGAGATATTCGTCATCATGGGCCTTTCCGGGTCGGGCAAGTCGACCATCGTGCGGCTGCTCAACCGGCTCATTGAGCCCACGGCGGGCAAGGTGTTCGTGGACGGTCAGGACGTGACCGCCATGAGCCACGACGAGCTGGTCACCTTCCGGCTGCACAACATGAGCATGGTTTTCCAGTCCTTTGCCCTCATGCCCCATCTCAACGTGCTGGATAACGCTGCCTTTGGCCTTGAGCTGGCCGGAGTCGGCCGGGAGCAGCGCTATGATCGGGCCCGCGAGTCCCTGGCCCAGGTGGGGCTGGCCGGGTGGGAGGAATCCTACCCCCGCGAACTCTCCGGGGGAATGCAGCAGCGCGTCGGGTTGGCCCGGGGGCTGGCCGTGGACCCGGACATCCTGCTCATGGACGAGGCTTTTTCAGCCCTGGACCCGCTGATCCGCACCGAGATGCAGGACGAGCTGGTCAAGCTCCAGGAGGAGCAGAAGCGGACCATTGTCTTCATCTCCCACGACCTGGACGAGGCGCTGCGTATCGGCGACCGCATCGCCATCATGGAGGGCGGCCGCGTGGTGCAGGTGGGCACACCAGAGGAGATTTTGCAGAACCCGGCCGACGACTATGTGCGCGCCTTCTTCCGGGGCGTGGACCCCACGGGGGTCATCTCGGCCGGGGACATTGCCCGCGACAGCTATCCCACGGTGATCAAGTCCAAGCAGGGCAGCCTGCGGGCCGTGCATGAGATTATCAGCGGCAGCGACCGTGACTATGCCTACATTCTCGATACCAAGCGGCGCTTTCTGGGCGTGGTTTCGGCCGACTCCATCGGCGAGTGCATGGAGCGGGGGGCAGCCGACGCGCCCATTGATCAGGCCTTCATCGAGGGTGCGCAGACTGTCAACGCCACGGATAACATGCAGGTCATCCTGCCGCTGGTGGCCTCGCGCCATTACCCGGTTCCGGTGGTGGATGACGAGGGGCGGTACCGGGGCGTGGTTTCGAAAAACCGCTTTTTGCGAACCCTGCATCGCACCGAACAGGAAATGGCCGATTCCGTCTAGCCGGTTGCTGACAAAGGTTCGAGCCGGGCTCGGACCTTTGTGAGCAGCCTCCAGGGTGGATTTGATAAGACAAGGCAACGGCTCAGGAGCATAACGCATGTTTGAAGAACAAGTCATACCCATGGACGTCTGGGTATCCAAAGGCGTCGATTGGCTGGTGGTGAACCACCGCGAAGTTTTCCAGGCCCTCAAGTGGCCTGTGGAGCAGACCCTCAACGGCTTTGACGCCGGACTCAACGCATTGCACCCGCTTGTCGTCATCGCGGTGGTGGTCTTTGCGGCATGGTGGTTCGTGGGCAAACGCATGGCCGCATTCACTCTGGGATCGCTGGTGCTCATCGGCATGCTGGGGCTTTGGGAGGAGTCCATGACCACTCTGGCCATGGTTCTCTCTTCCGTGGTCTTTTGCACCGTTGCGGGCGTTCCCCTGGGCATAGCATCCGGCCGCAGCGACCGTTTCGAGTCGGCCCTGCGTCCGGTGCTCGACGCCATGCAGACCACCCCGGCCTTTGTGTATCTTGTGCCCATCGTCATGCTTTTTTCGGTGGGCAATGTGGCCGGAGTGCTGGCCACCATAGTCTTTGCCCTGCCGCCCATCATCAGGCTGACCAGCCTCGGCATCCGGGGGGTTCATCCCGAGCTGATCGAGGCTGCCCAGGCCTTTGGCGCCACCCGGATGCAGGTGCTGGTGCGGGTGCAGATACCGCTCGCCATGCCCACCATACTGGCGGGACTCAACCAGACCATGATGATGGCCCTGTCCATGGTTGTCATCGCCGCGCTCATCGGCGCTGGCGGGCTCGGCTCACCCGTGGTCCTCGGCCTGAATACCCTGGACATCGGGCGCGCCGTCATCGGCGGTCTGGGCATCGTGCTCATGGCCATCATCCTTGACCGCATCACCCAGTCCATGGCCCGGAAATAACGCGCCCACCGGATGGGGGGGGCTCCAAACCATTTGAGGAGGAACTCATGAAACTGAAGAAAATCCTGCTTGCCGCAGCCTGTGCGCTGTTCCTGACGATCCCGGCCCATGCCTCGGCCGAAAAGCCCGGCCAGGGCGTGACCGTCAACCCGGCCAGGGCCACGTGGAACACCGGCTTTTTCCAGGAGGCGCTTGTGCGCCGCGGGCTTGAGGAGCTAGGCTACACGGTCAAAAAGCCCAAGGATCTCGCCAATCCCCTGGCATACAAGTCCATCGCCCTGGGTGACCTGGACTATTGGACTAACGGCTGGTTCCCCCTGCATGATCCCCAGTTGCCTGCCGACTTTGCGGACAAGTGCGAGCTTATCGGCTATGTGGCCAAGGCTGGCGGACTCCAGGGGTATCTGGTGTCCAAAAAGCATGTGGAGGAGTTCGGCATCAAGTCCCTGGAAGACTTCAAGCGTCCTGAAGTGGTCAAGGCATTTGACGCCAACGGCAACGGCAAGGCCGACCTGACCGCCTGCCCCCCCGGCTGGGGATGTGAAACAGCCATCGCCCATCACATGGAGGTCTACGGCCTGAAAGAGTACGTCAATCCGATCAAGGCCTCTTACGAGGCGGGCATGGCAGGTGCCGTGGGTGCGTTCAAGAGCGGGGAACCCGTGTTCTTTTATACCTGGACACCCAACTGGACCACCTATGTGCTCAAGCCCGGCACCGATGTGATGTGGATCAACGTGCCAGAAATTCTGCCCAGCGAAGCCCAGAAGGGCGCTGAGGATCGGATGACCGTCGCCGGGGTCGAAGGTGCAGTCTCCGATCCCATCGACCTCGGGTTCGTGGTTTCCGATATTCGGATCGCGGCTAACAAGAAATTCCTCGCCGACAACCCGGCGGTCAGGAAGTTTTTCGAGGCCTTCACGCTGCCACTTGCCGACATTAACGCGCAAAACGCCCGGATGAACAAAGGTGAGAAGTCGCAGGCATCCATAGAAAAGCACGTGGACGAGTGGATCGCTGCCAACAAGGCCACCTGGGACGGCTGGCTCCAGGCGGCCAGGGACGCGGCGAAATAGTCCTGTCCGAAACATCTCCCTGCCCAGATATATGCCCGGGGCCGGAGCGAATGCTCCGGCCCCGGTTTGTTTGCAGGCCGGGAGGTCTCCCTTCGTCTTTGCGACGATTTCAGGGCAATCGACAAGAAAACGAGGGGTGCCGCGAAGGATCGTCTGCTGCTCTTGTTTGGAGAAAAATGATATTCTGAAAAATAACCAAAGACAAAACAATGAGCAAGATGCTCCCATTGCTGAGGGAAATTAGACAATTTTACGCAAATAGGGTAAAGGTGTGCGTCCTGTCAGAAAAAGATGCGCCGAGCCGGAGAGCCGGGAACGGCTGCGAATGTGCTTCCTGTTGAAAAAGTGTCTTTTACTCATTGATCGGGTTTGTATGGCGAATCTCATTCTTGATGACATCTGTGTCCGCTTTGGAGGACTGCAGGCCCTGACCGATGTGTCGTTCTCCCTTGGCGAAGGCGAGGTGGTGGGGCTCATCGGCCCCAACGGCGCAGGCAAGACCACGGTATTCAATGTTATTACCGGCGTGTACAGGGCCTCGGCGGGCAAGGCTACCTACGATGGAAAACGCATCACCGGGCTTCGGCCCTACCAGGTTCTGGCCATGGGCATCGCCCGGACCTTTCAGAACATCCGCCTTTTTCCCAAGATGACCGCCCTGGAGAACTGTATGGTGGCCCAGCATTCCCGCTCGTCTGCCGGAGTGGTTGGGGCGGTCTTGCGCAGCCCCTCCCAGCGGCGCGAGGAGGCGCGCATCCAGGATAAGGCCCAGCGGGCCCTCGACTTCATGGGGCTTGGCGATATGGCCGACGAAATCTCCTCCAATCTGCCTTATGGCCACCAGCGCAGGCTCGAGATAGCCCGCGCCCTGGCCAGCGAGCCGCAGACCCTGCTGCTTGACGAGCCCGCAGCGGGGCTCAATCCCTCGGAATCCAGGGAGCTGGTGGACGCCATTGGGCATATCACCGACCTGGGCGTCAACGTGCTCATGGTCGAGCATGACATGAAGGTGGTCATGGGCATTTGCAGCCGCATCGTCGTGCTTGATCACGGTGTGATGATTGCCGAGGGGAGGCCTGAGGAAATTCAGCGCGACCCCAAGGTGATCGAGGCATATTTGGGCCAGTGACGAGAGGCTGGCCGCAACCGCAACAACGGAGAGAGTGTCAATGAAACGGTTAATCGTACTGGGAGTGGCCATGGCCGCTCTGGCCCTGGTCCTGGCGGGCTGCGGCGGTGGTGGCGAGGAACAGAAGCAGGCCGATCCGGTTCTGAAGATCGGCACCCTGTCGCCCCTGACCGGCCCCTACGCCGCCGATGGCAACGACATCAGGCAGGGAGCCGAAGCCGCTGTGGCGGTCATCAAGGCGCAGGGCGGTCTGCCGGGCTTTTCCGACATCGTCGTGGTCCCCGCCGACTCCGCCTGCGATCCCAAGCAGGCCGTGGCCGCGGCCAACAAGCTGATCAACGACAAGGTTCCGGCCGTTATCGGCGCTTACTGCTCCAGCGCCACCATCCCGGCCTCTGAGACCCTGGCCGAGGAAGACATCATCATGATCACCCCGGCCTCCACCAGCCCGGCTGTCACCGAGCGCGGCCTGCCCTACATGTTCCGCACCTGCGGCCGCGACGACCATCAGGCGCCGGCCGCGGTCAAGTTCATGAAGGAAGTGGCTGACGTGAAGAGCGTCTTCATCGTGGACGACAAGACCACCTACTCCCAGGGCATGGCCGACGGCGTGGCCGCCGCCGCCAGGGAGGCGGGCATCGAGGTCTTGGGCCACGAGCACGTCAACCAGGGCGACAAGGACTTCTCCGCCGTCCTGACCATGGTCAAGGACCGCAATCCCGACCTGTTCTATATCTCCCTGCAGAACTCCTCCTCCGGGGCCACCATGGTCATCCAGGCCCGCCGCATGGGCGTCGACGCCATCCTCATGGGCCAGGACGCCGTGTTCCATCCCAAGCTTATCGAGTTCGCCAAGGCCGACTCCGAAGGCATGTTCTGCACATTCGGCGACATCGACACCAGCACCCAGGGATACAAGGACTTCCTGGCCAACTACTCGTCCAAGTACTCCGACCCGGGTGCCTACTCGGCCTATTCCTATGACTCGGCCATGGCCTATCTGCTGGCCGTCAGGGCCGCCGGGACCACCGATCCGGCCAAGGTGCGCGAGGAGCTGCTCAAGCTCTCCTTTGACGGCGCCTCCAAGAAGGTCAGCTACGACGAGAAGGGCGACTCCGGCTCCAACTACACGGTCTATCAGGTCAAGGACGGCCAGTTCGTGCCGTACTGGAACTCCCTGACCGGCCAGAAGTACTAGCCAAGGGGCAGACCCGGTCTGCCGCTTCACCCGCAACTACGAGAGCGGAGCCCCGTGCGCGGGGCTCCGCCACTCCCGGAAGCACATGGACTACTTCATTCAGCAGCTCATCAACGGCCTGACCCTGGGCGGCGTGTACGCCCTTATCGCCCTGGGCTACACCATGGTCTACGGCATCATCCAGCTGATCAACTTCGCCCACGGCGAGTTCTTTGCCGCGGGCGGGTACATGGGCGTCATCTTCATCTCCTGGCTGGCCGCCCAGGGGGTGCATCCCTATGTCTGTCTGGGCATAGGGCTTGTGCTGGCCATGCTCTACTGCGCCATGCTGGCCATGGCCGTGGAACGGCTGGCCTACCGTCCGTTGCGCCAAGCATCGCGGCTGGCTGTGCTCCTGTCGGCCCTTGGCATGTCCATCTTCCTGCAAAACGGGCTGATGCTCACCCAGGGACAGTACGACAAGGCCTATCCCACCGAGATCACGGCGGGCGGGTTCCAGCTTGGCGGGTTGTATATCTCCTACATGCAGTGCCTCATCGTGGCGCTGACCGTCTTTCTGCTGCTGGTCCTGAACCTGCTGGTTTTCAAGACACGCATCGGCAAGGCCATGCGGGCCACGGCCCAGGACAAGGTCATGTCCGCCCTGGTCGGCATCAACGCCAACCACATCATCGCCTTCACCTTTGCCATCGGTGCCGGGCTGGCCGCGGCCGCAGGCATCATGGTCGGACTCTACTACGGCACGGTCAGCTACTCCATGGGCTTTGTGCCAGGCATCAAGGCCTTTGCCGCGGCCGTGCTCGGGGGCATCGGCAACATCACCGGAGCCATGCTCGGCGGGCTGATCATCGGCATGGTCGAAATTTTCGCCGCAGGATACATATCCAGCCAGTACAAGGACGTGTTCGCCTTCATCATCCTGATCGGGGTGCTCTACTTCAAGCCCACCGGCATCATGGGAGAGAACGTTGACGATACAAGAGTCTAAGCGATTGTGGATCGGCCTCGGGGTCGGGCTCTTCTGGTTTCTGATGCTGCTTTGGCCTCTTTTGGGCATCAAGCCAGGGGGATTCGAGTTTTCCGAGACCTGGGCGGTCTTCAGCAAGGTCGCCGTGGCTGCCGCGCTCATCGTGGCCGTTTACCACCTTCGCCGGGCGGGGCTCCTTGATTTCATCGGCACCCCTCTGGTCCGGGCGACAGAAGCCGTGGGCAGGGGCTACCAGAAGGCTCCCACCTGGCTGCTGCTGGCCGTTGTCCTGGCCGCAGCCCTGATCTATCCCCAGTTCGCGGGCCGCTACGGCAACGATGTGGCCATCTCGGTACTCATTTACATCTGCCTTGGGCTTGGCCTCAACGTGGTGGTAGGGCTGGCCGGGCTGCTCGACCTCGGCTACATCGCCTTTTACGGCGTGGGGGCCTACACCTACGCTCTGCTCAGTCTGCATTTCGGCCTTTCGTTCTGGGCCTGTCTGCCCGTGGCCGCCCTGTTGGCCGCCATCTCCGGCTGCATCATCGGGTTTCCCACCCTGCGCATGCGCGGTGACTATCTGGCCATCGTCACCCTGGGTTTCGGCGAGATTGTGCGCCTCATCCTCAACAACTGGATGGCCCTGACCAACGGTCCCAACGGCATCCTCGGCATCCCCAGGCCCGACTTCTTCGGTTACAACTTCGCATCCCTCTCGTCGCTCTATTACGTCATTCTGGGTATCGCCGTTTTCACGGTGCTGGCGGTCTACCGGCTCAATCACTCGCGCATCGGCCGGGCCTGGGAGGCCATCCGCGAGGATGAGACCGCAGCCGAACTCATGGGCGTGAACACTTTTTTGCTCAAGCTTCTGGCCTATGCCATGGGCGCCACCTTCGCCGGGTTGGCCGGGGCGTTCTTTGCCTCGCGCATGCGCTTTGTCGGGCCGGAATCTTTCACCTTCCTCGAATCGGCCATGGTTCTGGCCATGGTCGTGCTCGGCGGCATGGGCTCCATCCCCGGCGTCATTCTCGGCGTGCTGGTCCTGGTGGCCCTGCCCGAGCTGTTTCGCGACTTCGAGCTTTACCGCATGCTCGTCTTCGGCGGGGTCATGTGTACCATGATGCTCGTGCGCCCTGCCGGGCTTTGGCCTGCCAAGCGCATGGGCCGCAGGTCCGAAGAGATGGACTAGGATGGACTAGGCAGGAAGACGCCCAAGCGCAACAGGCACGTCTTGGGCTGATGACAATGATTGAAAACGGCGTACCCGACCTGTGGCTGACCACGGGTGTACTAGCGCCGTTACGCTAAAAAGTTTTGGAAGGTTCTTAGGAGACCTTTTTCAAAAGGTTTCCTAAGCCGCCGGAGGCATCCCCCCATGAGTCAAGACGGCAGGCAGCCCATCCTCGAACTGCGGAACGTGGTCTCGGCCTATGGCCGGATCAGGGCGCTCAAGGGCATTTCCCTCAAGGTATATGAGGGCGAGATCGTGACTATCATCGGTGCCAACGGCGCGGGCAAGTCCACCACCTTGATGACCATGTGCAACGTGGTCAAGGCCGTGGAAGGCGACATCTTCTACAAGGGCGAGCGTATCAACGACGTGGCCCCGGACCAGTTGCCTTCTCGGGGACTGTGTCAGGTGCCCGAGGGGCGGCGCATCTTCCCCAGGCTGACGGTCACCGAGAATCTGGACATGGGCGCTTTTTTCCGCCGCGATTCGGCCGGGATCAAGGAGGACCTGGAGCGGGTGTACGAGCTGTTTCCCAAGCTGCGCGAGCGGCGCAGGCAGCTGGGTGGAACGCTCTCCGGCGGCGAGCAGCAGATGCTGGCCATGGCCCGCGCCCTCATGTCGCGGCCCAAGGTGCTGCTGCTGGACGAGCCGTCCATGGGCCTGGCCCCCCTCCTGGTCAAGCAGATATTCGACATCATCGCCACCATCAACGGTCAGGGCGTGACCGTGGTCCTGGTGGAGCAGAACGCCAACCTCGCGCTCCAGTGCGCCCGGCGCGGCTATGTGCTCGAAACCGGCTCCGTGGTCATGGAGGACGATGCCTCGGTCCTGCTCCACAACCCGGACATCCGCAAGGCATACCTCGGCGAGTAGCCCCGCCTGAGCCCTGGAAGCGAACAAGGCCCCCCCCGGATTTCCGGGAGGGGCCTTGTTCGTGTGGCCGGGGCAGCACGAAGACCCGGACGGCGGGGGCTGTCCGGGTCCTGCGGGAAGGGCGGGGCGACTAGATGTAGTCGCCCCGGTTGAACTTGAATCGCTCGGCGGCGGCCAGGGCGTCCAGCTCGTCAACGATGGTCTGAAGGCCCGGATGGCTGGAGCCAAGGCCCGGCGATTCAGCCTTGAGGGCTTTCACCTCGGCCGCGATCTCGTCCAGGGCTCCGTTGGCTTCCTTGAGGGAGGCTCCGGGGCTCTGGAGGGTGGCGGCGTAGCTTTCCCACCTGTCGAGAATGGATTCGACCCGGTCGGCCACGGCGGCTCCATCCACCTGCTGCGAGGCGCCCAGGGCGCCGGAAGCGAGCAGAGGGTTCACCATCAGGGGCGGGGGCGCCGGGGCGGCGGCTGCCGTGGTCCCCTTGGCCACTTCCTGGGTGAGGAGATCGCCGAAGGCCTGCCCGGAGACAGCGGGAGTCTTCCGTTGCGTTTGCTCCGGCTGAACGCCTTCGATCTGATCAGGACGGATCTTCATGATTCGCACTCCTATCCTGTGGTTTGCCTCAGTTTATGCAAGGAGCTTGCCAGGGGGGAGTGGTGGTGCATCGGCTCGGAAAGATTGCATTTCCCTGGAAGAGGAGTAGGAAAAAAGTGCCGATGCCGGAAGGTGCGACATCCACGCCCCGCCTAAGAGAGTAAAGGACAAAATAATGGTTGTCTATCTCCTCGGCCTCTGGCAAAAAATAGATGTAAGACTCCGAATATCCAGTCCCTGGCACGGCGCGGTGTGCGCTTTGGCGCGTTGCGCGGGCTGTGTGAGGGGGTGTGTAACCGCAAGACAAGGAGAGCGACGATGGCCAATGTGAAGAAAGTGTTGTGCGCGGTGGATTTTTCTGACTACAGCCCCAAGGTGGCCGAGTACGCGAACATGATTGCCGGGTGCGCTGGCGGACAGGTGCTGGTGCTGTATGTGGCGCCGTCCTTGAGTCAGTATGTGGGTTTTCACGTCCCCCCAAGCTCCATTGAGAACTTCGTGGGAGAGATCGTCACCGGAGCCGAGGACACCATGAACGAGTTCGTCAAGGACAACTTCAAGGACTCTGCCACGGTGGGCAAGGTCGTCACCGGCTATCCGGCCGAGGAGATCCTGGCCATTGCCGAGGCTGAGAAGTGCGACATGATCGTCATGGGCACTCATGGCCGCAAGGGCATCGACCGCATTCTCTTCGGCTCGGTGGCCGAGAAGGTGGTCAAGGCATCCAAGGTTCCTGTGCTCACGGTCCGGCCCAGCTAGCCCGCCCTTTACTGGACACGGTAAAGATTATAAGGGAACGGCTCCGGCCGTTCCCTTTGCCATGCCGCGGCCTTGCCGCCGCCGGGTCAGACACCATTTTGGGGGTACTCATGAGAGATTTCAGCGTCCGTCCCGAGATACGGGATTTCAGCCCGTACACGCCGGGCCTGACCATTGAGCGGATCAAGGAGCTGTACGGGCTCGACACCGTCATCAAGCTGGCCAGCAACGAGAACCCCCTTGGCGTTTCGCCCGTGGTTCGGAAAGTTCTCGCGCAGCACGCGGCCCGCGTCTTCCGCTATCCCGAGAACCATTCGCCAAGGCTGGTGGAAGCCATAGCCCGTGCCGTGGGTGTGCCGTCCGAGTGCGTGGTGGCGGGCAACGGCAGCGACGAGATCATCGACATGCTCTTTCGCATCCGGGCCGTGCCGGGCAAGAGCAACGTGATCTGCTACGAGCACAGTTTTTCCATGTACCGCATGTGCGCGAAGCTGTCCGGGGTGGAGTACCGCGAGGTGCCGCGGGGCGCGGCCTTCGAGCTGCCGCTGGACGCCATGGCCGAGGCAGCCGACGAGAACACCATCATGGTCTTTGTCACCAGCCCGGACAATCCCACGGGGCAGGCCGCCAGCGCCGAAGACCTCTCTGTCCTGGCCGGGGTGCTGCCGCCCGACTGCCTGCTGGTGGTGGACGAGGCGTATATCGACTTTGTCTGGCCCCCCGAGTCATATACCCCTGTCCAGGCATTTGACCGCTTCGAGAACCTCGTGGTCCTGCGTACCTTTTCCAAAGCCTACGGGCTGGCCGGGCTGCGCGTCGGTTACGGCCTCATGCCTGCCCAGGTGGCTGCGCACATGAAAAACTCGCGCATCCCCTTTACCGTCAACCTGCTGGCCGAGGAGGCCGCCCTGGCCGCCCTTGACGACGACACCTTCTACAACGAGACCCTGGCCACGGTCATGCGCGGGCGCGAGTTTTTTCTGAATGAGCTGCCCCGCATCGGCTGCCGGGTCTGGCCCAGTCAGGCCAATTTCGTCATGTTCGAGCCGCCCATGCCCGCCCGGCAGGTGTTCGAGTCGCTCCTTGAACGGGGCTTCATCGTCCGTCCCCTGGCCAGTTTCGGCCTGGGCGAATACATCCGGGTCAATATGGGCACCGATGCCGAAAATCGGGCCTTCTTCGCCGCTCTGGCCGAGGTGCTTGATGGCTGATCCGCTCATCGTTACCCTCGACGGCCCGGCAGGGGTGGGCAAGTCCACCATGGCCAAGCGGCTGGCTCGGGAACTATCCATCCCCTATCTCGATACCGGGGCCATGTTCCGGGCCGTGGCCTGGCGGCTGGGCGACGGGGCCTGGGAGCGGGGCGATGCCAGGTTGACGGTTGATCTGGCCGGGATGGAGTTTTCCCTGTCCGGCATCGGCGAGGATTCGGTTCTTTCCCTGGACGGCGTACCCATCGGTGACGAGGTGCGCTCCGAGCAGGTGGCCATGTGGGCCTCGAACATCGCGGTGCTCCCCGTGGTCCGGGCCAGTCTCAAGGCCGCCCAGCAGACCCTTGGCCAGCGTTTTTCCCTGGTGGCCGAGGGGCGCGACATGGGCAGCGTGGTCTTCCCCGCCGCCCGGTGCAAGTTCTTCCTCGACGCCACGGCCGACGAACGCGCCCGGCGCCGTCTGCGCCAATTGGCGGGCATGGGGAAAACGGCCGATTTCGACGAACTGCGCGAGCAGATCGCCCGGCGCGACCACCAGGACCGCAATCGGGCCGAAGCGCCTCTCAAGCCCGCGCCCGACGCGGTGATCATCGACACCACCAACCTCGGCCAGGAGCAGGTCTTCGCCGCCCTGGTCCGGGGAATACGCGGCTGATTCCGCAATCCTTGGGTTTCCATCGGTCTCTCTTGCCTCGGGCAAGAGGGGCTGTTTGCCTTTGGTTTCGCTACCCGTTTCCGCCGGGCAGGGCGTCGGCGCAGGCCGCGGCCGAGGCAAAGGCCCAGTGCAGGTTGAAGCCGCCCAGGTGGCCGGTCACGTCCAGGGTCTCGCCGATGACGTGCAGGCCGGGCACGTTGGCGCAGGCAAAGGTCTTGGACGAGATGTTCGCGGTATCCACCCCGCCCACGGTCACTTCGGCCTTGGCGTAGCCTTCGGTCCCGGACGGGGTGATGGTCAGGCCGTGGACCAGTCCCGCCGCCTCCTCGACCTGCCGTCTGTCCAGCCGACGCACCTCTGCAGAGGCCAGGGCTTCGGGCAGGAGGGTCTGAACCAGCCGTTTTGGCAGCGCCCGGCCGAGCAGGGTGCGTAACAGCATGGAGGACGAGCGGTTGCCCTCCATCAGGTCGGCCACGCGGCCTTGGGGCAGGAAGTCGATGGTCACAGGCTCGCCCTCGCGCCAGTAGGACGAGATCTGAAGCACGGCAGGGCCGGAGATACCCCTGTGGGTGAAGAGCAGGGGATCGGTGAAGCGGACCGGGCCGCATTCGATGGTCACGGGCAGGGCGTTGCCAGCCAGCGGGGCAAAGCGCTCCCGGTCGGCCGGGCCCAGGGTCATGGGCACCAGTCCGGGCCTTGGGTTGACAAGGGCCAGACCGAACCGCCGGGCCAGCCGGAATCCGAGGTCAGTGGCCCCGGCCTGGGGCCAGGAGGGGCCCCCCAGGGCCAGTACCAGTGCCGCCGCCTCCAGGGACTCGCCGCCCGCGACCACGCGAAACGGGCCGGGGCCGTCCACGGACTCGATTTTCCGGCCCGTGAGCAGATACGCGCCGAGTTTGCGGCAGCGGTCCACCAGAATGCCTGCCAGATGACCGGCCCCGGTCAGGGTGAAGAGCTGGCCGTGCTCGCGCTCCTCATACGTCACCCCGAGTCTTGTGAGGAAATCGATGACATCCCAGGGCGAGAGCCGGGCCAGGGCGGATTTGACGAAGTGGGGATTGGCGCAGAGGTAGTTGGCGGACGAGGCGTGAAGGTTGGTGAAGTTGCCCATGCCGCCGCCGGAGATGCGGACCTTGCGTGCTGGCTTGTCCGCGTGATCGATTACTGCCACCCGCAGCCCGCGCCCGGCCGCCCTCTGGGCGCAGAAGAGCCCCGAGGCCCCGGCCCCGAGGATGATGGCGTCATATGGCGCTGGCGTCGGCATGGGGCGACAGTATCAGGCTTGGACCTGCCGGGCCAGAGGGCAAAACCGTCTTTTCATTCATGAAGGTTTCTGCTAGGAATAGGGTTCGACCAAGCAAACAGGAGGATGTGGTTATGGGTTTCTTCTGGTTTTTCCTGGGCCTGGGCATGACCATCGCTGCGCTGGTGATGATCAAGGTCAGCACTCCCAGCGAGGATTAGTCGGCGTGCCGTCCGCCGTCCTTCGGGGCGGAGCGGCAGAGGGAATTTCGCCGGGCGACCGGCGCTTGCGAGGGGAACCGGGATGCGGTTCCCCTTTGCCATTGGAGGTGTGCGCGTGATCATTTACTCCTGGAACGTCAACGGCTACCGGGCTGTGCTCAGGAAGAACTTTCGCGACTGGCTGGACGGCTGCGGCGGCGATATTGTCATGCTTCAGGAGACCAAGGTCCACCCGGACCAGCTCGCGCCCGGGGAACGCGAGCCCGACGCCTACGCCAACCACTACTGGAACTGGTCCAAGAAGAAAAAGGGCTACTCCGGGGTGGCCTGCTTCGCCAATCCCGAGCCCCTGGCCGTGACCACCGGGCTGCCCGACGCCCGCTTCCGTGACGAGGGGCGTGTGCTGCATCTGGAATATCCCGAGTTCCACCTCTTCAACATCTACTTCCCCAACGGCCAGATGGGCGACGATCGTCTCGCCTTCAAGATGGGCTTCTACGACGCCTTCCTGGACCATGCCGAGGCCCTGCGCAGGACCAAACCCATCGTGGTCGGCGGCGACTTCAACACCGCCCACTGCGAGATCGACCTCAAGAACCCCAAGGCCAATGCGGAGCGCTCCGGCTTCCTGCCCGAGGAGCGGGCCTGGATCGACCGCTTCATCGCCCACGGTTATGTGGACACCTTTCGCCTGTTCGAGGACGGCCCCGGCCACTACTCATGGTGGTCCTACCGCTTCAACGCCCGCCAGAACAACGCGGGCTGGCGCATCGACTACTTCTTCGTCTCCGAGGAGCTGCGCCCCAAGGTAACACGCGCCTGGATAGAGCCCGAAGTGCCCGGCTCGGACCACTGCCCGGTCGGGGTGGAGATCGACACTGCGTGAGACGCGGCGAAGGGGGGTGAAGTAATTCTTGTGCTTACATGTCAGCGTTTTTAAAAGTGAGGACATCCTGCTCCTCAGCTTCAATATTAAACTCGACTCTGCTTTGAAGAATTATTTCCTCTACAACATTCGATCCTTTGCCTGACCCGAGAACGCTTTTAAAAATAGCCATTAATCGAGGAATGTTAATAATTTCTTCAACGGATTCGATGTATTTTTTCACAATCGCTTTTATTTGGTATTTAGCCTCTGCTTGAAGTTCAATTTTTTTTAGGATTTCGGCGCAAGATTCGTTAGTTTTCACAACAAATGTGATGGGGTATCTTTGAACCTTGTCAATGTCCAAAAAATATTTACCAGCATCAACAGTCTCAGTGACTTGAAAGAATCGTCCAAGCGGACGCATAACGAAGTCTATTCCGCCATCATTGGCATTTGTTCTTCCGGTTTTATACAGGACAAGTGACTCCTCAATTAACTCTTCAGGTGACCATCCCCAGTATATGCGCCGATCTGCATAATATTGCTTAAGTACTGCGAAACTTGCAATTTCAAAAATCCTTGCATCAACATTGGGTCTGAACAGCCCTTTTATGAAGTCGATAGCCTTTTCTGGAGAGTTTTCCTGAATGTCAACAATCTCTTGGCAGTAATTCATAAATTCAGAAAAGGCACTCTTACGTGCTTTTATATAGGCTTCAATAATCTCCTTGATGGGGACAGCAAGATTAATCTGCCTCTCGTTCAAATCAGCAAGAAGAAGCTTTTCGTTTATCCAATATCTATTGCTTCCTACGTCTCTAATTATTGGGAGATTTTCACAAGAAGGAAAGTATTTCCTAAACTCTTCATTGAGGCGATGGTTTAAAGCATGGTTTTGTAATTTGCTACCGAAGGGTAGCTCTCTTTGGCGACGAAAGAGATCACAAAATTTTGCTCCATCGTAATCTGCGTAGCCATTGATAGTGTTAAATCCACCGTTGATATAATCCTCAACCAGTACGTAAATAGCGTAATGGTTTGCAAGCCCTGCCCGTGATTTAGATCCACGATTAGCAGCCTTGGTCTTGATATTAAGGTACTGGATAAGTTCGGAGTTTTTCAGCAGCAATCTACCGCTTCCGCCGGAATGGAGGTTGAGGATTTCAATGATTCTGTCCGTGAAGTCGTGATTAACAATTGACATTGAAAAGATCTCCCATCTCTACACCATGCTTTGCGCTGCGCCCATTTTTCATTGTTGTGTTTTTCGTCACGGACGAGAGATGTTCTCCTTGATATTCCTTATGGCCCAAAACACGCCGCAAGCCAATTTTTACGTATTCTTCCTGCGACTCTATACTGATGCTTTTCCGGCCCAGCTTTTTAGAGACTATTCCGGTTGTGAAGGTGCCGGAAAATGGATCAAGAACAGTATCGCCTTTTCTGCTGCTGGCCAGAATTATTCTTTCAAGTAATGCTTCTGGCTTTTGAGAAGGGTGCTTTTCGTATTCATCCATACGATAGCGCACTCTTGGGAATTCCCAAACATTACCAGGTACTTTTTTAGTGTTATATGGCTTGGGAACTACTCCGCGATAATCGATTAAATTACGTTTTGCTCCAGTCTTCGCTTCAACGAGAATTTCATTGGTATTAAAGCAATAGGACTTTTTGTCCTTCACGCAATGCAAAATGGGCTCGTACAGAGAGCCATAATGCTTTTTTGCCTGTACTCCTGAGCTATCGTAATACCAAACAATTCGGCTAAGAATTGAAAGCTTGCTTCTTACATAAAGATCAAAATATGGCATCGCCTGAGTGCTAGTCATCAAGTATATAGTTCCTGAAGGTTTAAGGATCCTAATGCACTCATCGATCCACTTGTAAGACCACTCTACGTATTCAGTTTCTGAAGGCCAACAGTCTTCAAACTGAGAGAATCTCTTGCCGATGTTGTATGGCGGATCAGCAAAAATCAAATCAACAGACTCAGTTGGTATTGACGAATTTAGCACGTCTAATGCGTCACCATGGTAAATTATATGGTCGCCTCTGTCGTGAAACTTTTGGCTCATTTTATATTCGTCCCTGCTTTGTGTTCTGGGCTATTAGAATAATATTCCATCAATGCCTCAATTCTGTCTCGGCCGAAGTGTTATTGTGTTCTAATTTTGGAGTCGGGTAGCTCGCCTTTCTTGGTCATTTGGTAAAGCGTGCTTCGGCTCATCTTCAGATCACCAGAAAGCTCCTCCATGGTAAGCAGTTCGCCTTTTGGAACCATGTTCGCCAGAGTTTCTTTGATTTCCTTATAAAAAACGATAAAAGAAAATAACGGGTAACAAGCCGCTTTTCAAGCCAAATCGCTTCAGCTTCAAGGAGATTCCCGGCTGAACTCGCCTACTCAAATTCTTTGGTACCCGCTGACACATCGCAGAAACTTCGGAATAGTCTAGTAACTGATCAGATGGATAGGAGAATTTTAGGGGCGACCTAATCTCGAGTGTTCCAAGCTTCTGCCCTCCCCCCTTACCCCTTCTGATACGCCTCCCAGTCGGACAGGAAGGCGGCCAGGCCGGAGTCGGTCAGGGGGTGGCGGATGAGCTGGGTCAGGGTGGCGTAGGGCAGGGTGACCACGTCCGCGCCGATGAGGGCCGCGTCCAGCACATGCAGGGGGTGGCGTACGCTGGCCACCAGGATCTGGGTCTTGAAGTCGTAGTTGTCGAACATGGTTCGTATCTGCTCCACGCACTCCATGCCGCTCTGGGAGAGGCCGTCCAGCCGCCCCACGAAGGGCGAGACGTAGGCCGCGCCCAGCTTGGCCGCCAGCAGCGCCTGGGCCGGGGAGAAAACCAGGGTGGCGTTGACCCGGATGCCGCGCTCGGCAAGCTCGCGCATGGCCTTGAGCCCCTCGGCGATCAGCGGGATCTTGACCACCACGTTTTCGCCGAAGGAGACCAGATCCTTGGCCTCCTTGATCATCTCCTCGTGGGTGGTGGCGATCACCTCGAGGCTCACCGGGCCGTCCACCAGGGAGCAGATGCGCTCGGCCTGGGTGCGCCAGTCGCCCCCCTCGCGGGCCATGATGGTCGGATTGGTGGTCACGCCGTCAAGCAGACCCAGTTCCTTCACCTCGCGAATCTGCTCCACATTGGCCGTATCCAGAAAAAATCGCATGCAACCTCCTTGGCGACGCGGTGACAACCCATTGACCTTTCTTGATTTGCTCCGACCATAGCACAATTTTTCAGACGGTCAAACGGTAGTGTGACGGTCGGTCCATTCCCCTTTCCCCCAGGCCGCATTTTGGATACATTGGCGACCATGCCGACCACAAACCCTGTTTACGTCATCGGGCTTGCCCCCGGATCGCTTCAGCTTCCTCCCCGTGCCCGCGATGCGCTGGCCCGCGCCGATCTGGTGGCGGGTGGCAAGCGGCTCCTGGCCGCCTGCCCGGACGATCTGATCCCCAAGGGGGCCGAGCGGCTGCCCATCACCGGCCACCTCGCGCCCGTGCTCGAGACCATCCGCAAGGCCGCGTCCAAGGGCCGCGTCGTGGTCGTGCTCTGCGACGGCGACCCGCTCTTTTTCGGCATCGGCAAGCGGCTGGCCGAGGAGCTGGGCAGCGAAAACCTGATCGTGGAGCCCAATCTTTCCACCGTGCAGCTGGCTTCAGCCCGTCTCGGTTTGGCCTGGCAGGAGATGGATTTCGTCTCCCTGCACGGCCGCGACGACTTCTCGCCCCTCTACGCCGCCCTGGTCCGCGCCGATCTTATCGCCGTGTTCACGGATGCGGAGAATACCCCGGCCGAGGTGGCCCGCGCCCTGCTCGAGCGCGGGGCCGAATGCTTTTCCATGACCGTGCTCGAAGACCTGGGCACTTTGCAGGAGCGCATCCGTCCCCTGGCCCTGCCCGAGACCTGGGGCATGGACTTTTCAGACCTCAATCTTGTCATTCTCGAACGGCTCTACCCGCCCGAGATTGAGTTGACCCTCGGCATTCCCGACCATTTCTACCTGCATCAGAAGAACCTCATCACCAAGCTGCCGGTACGCGCCACCGGCCTCGCCCTGCTCAACGTGGAGCCCGAATCCACCATATGGGATCTGGGCGCGGGTTGCGGTTCGGTCTCCATCGAGGCGTCCCATCTGGCCCGGCGCGGCCGCGTTTTCGCCGTGGAGCGCCACAAGACCCGTGCGGCCATGATCCGCGAAAACATCCGTCGTACCGGCGCCTGGCTGGTCGATGTCGTTCTCGGCACCATGCCCGACTGCCTCAAGGGCCTGCCTCGGCCCGATCGCGTTTTCATCGGCGGTGGTCTCGGCGGCCCTTCCAACGAGGACACCGCCCTGCTTGAAATAGCCTGCGAGCGCCTCAAGCCCCGCGGCCGCATGGTCATCCACTGCATCCTTCTCGACACCCTGCACACGGCCAAAGACCATTTCCAAGCCTTAGGCTGGCACTTTGGCGTCACCCAGCTCCAGGCCTCGGCCACCGATTCCCTGGCTGGCGATTTGCGTTTCAAGGCCCAAAACCCGGTATTTATCCTCTGGGCCGAAAAACCCTGACCAGAGGGGTGATACGCGGGCGATCGCAGCGAGGCTGCGGGCGGGAAAGGCGTCTGTTTTCCGGTCAGCACCCATAGTGGGAAGTGGTTGTCCCATCCTGCGATGGCCCAGGTGGGGAGCAAGAGAGAAGAAAGAGCCGTCGCTCCTCCATTTTTTTACAGTCTGCTAAACTGGTATGTGTGCCAGAAGGTGAAGCTCAAGGGATTGCCGACACGGTGTTTTTTCCCGGGGGTTTTCATTTTTTTCCCGCTTGGACTCGATGCCTCAATCCACGCATCGTCGCGCAAAACCATCTGTCCCCTACTCTTGACAAATATTCCGGCATGACGGACACTTCTGGCAATGGTCACGATCCCGTGACAGGGTGTGGCCCGCTGTCGGGCGCACCGACGGCGGGATCGACGGCAAACGGGCAGGCAACGCCATGGACTATTTCAACTTTGAGGAACGGGCCAGCCAGCGCGACTTCGCGGGAATGCGCGACCGGATTTTCTCGCCGGTTGTCGGGCTGCTGGCGCGGCTTCGGGTCACGCCCAACCAGGTTTCGGCGGCCGGAGTCGGATTCCTTGTGCTGGCCGGGCTGACGCCTCCCTCCCTGGCCTGGCTGGCATTCGTGGGCATGGCCTTGTATGTGCTCTGCGACGGCCTGGACGGGCCTCTGGCCCGCAGGACCGGCACGCCCCACCCCGGCGGGCTGCTGGTGGACATTGTGGCCGACCAGCTCGGGGTCATTGTCCTGCCTGCCGCGGCCGTCTACCATATCGGGGCGTGGGGGCCTGCCATGGTCCTCTTCGCCGCCACCTACGTGGCCTTTATCGGGCTGGTCATCTACGCCAACGAGCTGGGCGTGAAGCTGCGCCGCTTTGTCCGTTCCAAATACGTCTTTTATCTGCTTTACCTCGCCTCGCTCCATTTCAACAGGGACCTGGTCACGCTTTTTTGCGCGGCCTTTGCCCTCTACCATTGCGTGGAGACCTTCGCGACCCTGCGCCGCATTTACTCCTTTCACGCCGCCCGTCAGGCCGCATCGCCCCAGGACGCCCCTCCGCCACAGAAGCGCCGCGACACCCCCTGAACGCGGCCGCCCCCGTATCCGGGCTCGTTTCGACAATTTCCGACCTCGGCGGTCTGCAATCGATTTGCCTTGACACGTCGGCTGGTTTTGTTTCATTTTTTTGCCTATAAACCACAAATTTATCTGTCGGATGGCGGCAGCGGAGTTGACGAGGGAAGATGCTCAGGCTCATCATGATCATCAGGAAAAACCTGATCGCCAAGATTATTGTCGCCACTGGCGGCATCATGCTGGCGGGCACTCTGATCCTCATCCACCTGAGCATCGGCTTCGTCAACACCCACACCCTCTCAGAGCACGTCATCACTGCCGACATGGTCAGCAGAACCATCAAGCTGGGTTTGCACAACGCCATGCTGCGCAACTCCCGCCACGAGATAGACCAGATCATCCGCAAGGTCGCGGAGATCAATCCCATCACCTCCATCCGGGTCATCAACAAGGAAGGGGAGATAAAGTTCTCCAACAATCCCGATGAAAAAGAAACGGTTATCGGTCAGGACAGCTCCCTGTGCCAAGCCTGCCATGCGTGGACGCCGCCCAAGACCGCCCTCTCCAGGGAGGAACGCATCCGCGAGATCCGCTCCGGGGAGGGGGCCCATCTTTTCAGCGTACAGACGCCCATTGAGAATTCGACCGAATGTTCGGGCGGGCCGTGCCACTTTCATCCGCCGGACAAGTCCATTCTCGGGACAATGGAACTCGTTTTCTCCTTCGACGATACGGACATCATGGTTGCGGACTACCGCACCGGCCTTATCGTCCTTGGGACCATCTTCTTCATCATCACCTCTGGAGGCATCTTCCTTGGGCTGCGTCAGATCATCACCAAGCCCCTTTCCCAGCTGAACAAGAGTTCCCGCGACATCGCCGAGGGGCGCACCTTGAGGGCGGACCTGCCCATTGCCGGGCGAGAGGACGAGCTGGGCGAGCTGGCCCGTTCGCACACGGCCATGGTCCGGGCCCTGCACGCCAAACAACAGGCCCTCAATGCCAAGATGCTCGAATACGAGCTGCTTTTCGACAACGTCCCCTGCGTGGTCACGGTCCAGGATCGCGACTACAAGCTGCTTGAATACAACAAGGAGACCCGAGAGCGGTTCAGCCCGTTTCCGGGTGCCTTCTGTTATCAGGCATACAAGGGTATCGACGAGCGGTGCGAGG
Organism: Pseudodesulfovibrio alkaliphilus; assembly: GCF_009729555.1. Classification (NCBI taxonomy): domain Bacteria; kingdom Pseudomonadati; phylum Thermodesulfobacteriota; class Desulfovibrionia; order Desulfovibrionales; family Desulfovibrionaceae; genus Pseudodesulfovibrio; species Pseudodesulfovibrio alkaliphilus. The sequence continues at coordinate 693,811 of NZ_WODC01000001.1, read as the reverse complement.
ATTGCCCTGTGGAGAAGACCTTTGAGAACGGTTTGGCCCATTGCAGCGAGGAGAGCAGACGCAATCCCGACGGAACCTATTCCCACTGGATTGTCCATACCGCACCCATCCGCGACGAACACGGCCGGGTGACCAAGGCCATGGAGATGTGCCTGGACATTACCGAACGCAAGAAGCTCGAGGAGCGTCTCAGGGAGTCGGAGAAGAAATACCACACCATCTTCAACAGCGTGCCCAACTCCATCTTTGTGGTGGATAACACCACCCTCAACATCATCGACTGCAACTCCACGGCTTCGTCGGTTTACGGCTACGAGCCCGAAGAGCTTGTCGGCCGGTCCTTTCTCACGGTCATCCACCCCGACGAGGCGGAGCGGATCAAGGCGCAGCTGCGCGCCTTCACCTCCATCAACCAGGTCAAGTCCGTTCGCAGCGACGGCTCCGCCTTTTTCGTGGATGTCATGCAGGCCATCTCGGCTCATGCCAGCACAGAGTATCTGCTCATCAGCACCACGGACATCACCGAGAGGCTGGAGGCCGAGCAACTGCTCTTTCATGCCGGGAAGATGGCCACTCTGGGCGAAATGGCCACGGGCGTGGCCCACGAGCTGAACCAGCCGCTCACGGTCATCAAGTCCGCCAGCAACTTCTTCATCAAGAAGATCAATGCGGGCGAGACCATCCCGGCCGAGACCATCGCCACCCTGGCCCGCGAGGTGGACAGCTATGTGGACAGGGCCACCAGGATCATCAACCACATGCGGGAGTTCGGCCGCAAGGCGGACAGGCAGCTGGAGCGGGTCAACGTCAACGATTGCGTCAACCGGGCCTTCACCCTGCTCAACAAGCAGTTCGACGCCCATGGCATCACCGTGCGCTGGGAGCTGGCCCAGTCTCCCCCGCCGGTCATGGCCTCGCCGGAGCAGTTGGAGCAGGTCGTGGTCAACCTCCTGGTCAACGCCAGGGACGTGCTTGAGGAGAAGACAGGAGCCGTCAATTCTGATACGGCACTCATAACCGTGCGTACCGGACGCGACCAGGACAGGGTCTTCATCCAGGTGGAGGACAACGGCGGCGGAATACCCGAGGCGATCTTCAGCAAGATTTTCGATCCGTTCTTCACCACCAAGAAGGTCGGCAAGGGAACCGGGTTGGGGCTCTCCATCAGCTATGGCCTGGTCAAGAACATCGGCGGCGCCATCCATGTGGACAACGGTGAAGCCGGGGCACGGTTCACCATAACACTTCCAGTCGCGGACAGTTGAGATGCAGAAAACAGTATTGCTCGTTGATGATGAAGAGGGAATCCGCACCGTACTCGCGCTGGCCATCGCCGATGCCGGATACGATGTGGTCACGGCGGCCACGGGCGCACAGGCGCTCGAACTGTTGACGGCGCGTGAAATCCCCTTGATCGTGACCGACATCAGGATGCCCGGAATGGACGGGCTTGAGCTGCTCAAGCGTGTCAAGAGGGACTGTCCCGACTGCGAGGTGATCATGATCACCGGGCACGGCGACATGGACGTGGCCATTGAGAGCCTGCGTCTGGGTGCCGGAGACTTCATCACCAAACCCCTGCACGAGAACGCCCTCGAAATCTCGCTCAAACGCGCCGAAGAGAAGATCTCCATTCGCGACCAGCTGCGTGAATACACAGAGAATCTGGAACATCTCGTGCTTGAGAAGAGCAAGGAGCTGGTGGAGGCGGAACGCATGGCCGCAGTGGGGCAGACCGTGGCCTCCATGTCGCATGCCATCAAGAACGTGGCAGGCGGCCTCGAAGGCGGCATGTTCGTCATCGAAAAGGGGCTGGAGCTCGAAAACCGCGAGTATCTGCGCCAGGGCTGGGAGATGGTGCGTCGCGATGTGGAGCGCATCCGCAATCTCTCCATGGAACTGCTTGATTACGCCAAGCCCGTGACCATCAGTCCCGTGGAGGCGGACCCCGATGCCCCGGCCAGGCAGGTGCATGACCTGATGGCCTCCCAGGCTGCCAACTGCGGCGTGGACCTCGTCCTGGACCTGGACGGAACGCTGCCCGCCATGCGTATTGATCCCAATGCGATTCATCAATGTCTGACCAATCTCGTGTCCAATGCCATAGACGCCTGCCAGGATCGGCTCGAAGGGGAGAAGAAGGTGATCATCCGCACCCGCGATGGCGGCGGCATGGCTGTGCGCTACGAGGTGGAGGACACGGGCCACGGCATTGCGCCCGAGATTCTGACCAGGATTTTCAATTCCTTTTTCACCACCAAGGGCAGCCGGGGCACGGGCATCGGCCTGATGGCCACCAAGAAGCTGGTCAAGGAGATGGGCGGTTCCATTATGGCCAATTCCCGCGTGGGGCAGGGCGCCATCTTTACCGTCACCATCCCCACCGCCCACCTCAAGACCTAGCCTGGGCGCGAAATACCGTCCGGCTGGGAAGCGCCAGCCGTGGAAGGACATTGTCCATTCCCGAAAATGGCACAGCAGCAAAGAGGGCGCACCCCAGGGTGCGCCCTCTTGCTGTTCAACTCGTTGGTGTTATTGGACGATGTTGCGGCTTTGGATCTCGACCTGATGCCCGGGCCCGGCGTCGAAGAGCACCGTGTAGGCTCCGGCGGGTTTGTCGAAGGTGAACTCGCTGTCATCGTTCATGGCGCCGCGAGCGACGGTGGTGTCGTTTGCGTCGCGGACAAACACCCGGACTCCGGCGGCGGACGAGCCGTCCGAGAAGCCGCCTTCGCAGGTGATGGTGTTGTCGCCGTTGTCAAAGCAGGAGCAGATGGCGGCGTGGGCCATGGCACTCGCCGGGATCAGCAGGGAAGCGACGATGAGCATGGCTGGCAGGATATGTCGTCTGGTCATGGCTTCTCCGTAATATTACTTGGTGGTGAAGCTCAGGGAAAAGGCGTACCAGACCCGGCGGGTATCGTCGAGGCGGTGCTCGTACTTGCCGATGATCAGCTGGCGTCCCGCAGGACCGATCTTGACGTTGACCGGCTTCTGGTCGGTGAGCGTACGCATCTCCGGGTGCTCGATGGCGAAGTCGGAGGTGATGGATACGGCTGCTCCGGTGGTGGGCGCTGGTTTGCCTTCGTAATAGACCATTACAGGCAGGGAGTCGCCCTGCTTGAGCGAGGTGGGGTCCTTCAGGGGCACGATTTCGATGCGTTGCCCGATCGGCTGCGCCATGAACGGCTGCCAGGAGACGATCTCCTTGGCGAGTTTCCAGGAGCGGCCCTCATCAATGACGGTGCCCCGCACCTCACGCGGATCAAGGAAGTTGCGCCAGCCGTCTTCCTCGGTGTTGTACCAGTATTTGTTGTCGAAATCGACGCAGAGCAGGGCAAAGTCGTCATTGAGCCAGGCAAAGGCCTCGCCCTTGTGCTCCACGGGCTCCAGCGCCACTTTCCACTGGTTGGCGGTAATGCCCGTCAGGGCGGTGATCCTGGACAGGGGATAGGGGTCGGTGCTTCCCGGATGGCCGTATAGCAGCCATGCCCGGTCGCCCCGTTTTTCCAGCCACATGTCATGGGCCTGGGCCGCAGTGGCGGCAACCAGGATCAGCAGGCTCATCAGTCCAAAGGCAATACGGAACTTCTTCATGACAACTCCTCTTTCAATTGAATCTGAAAATCGTTTTCACTCCGAGGGCAGGTATACCCAGTCATTTCCATGTATGTCAACATGATCGTTGCGAATGTTCTCTGCGGCGAATCGTCCTGTCTCTTTGCACAGACAGCCCGACCGTGCCGTGCCGTTTTGGCCACGGCCGGTCCGGTTCCGGGATGCCTTCACCTGCCAGCCCAGGCCGTAGCTGATAATGCGATTCAGCTTCGCGGTTTTACAAGGGCAGCCAAAGGCGTATGATGATGCAAACTCGGCGCTCGCAGCTGGGCTGGCCAGGGTGCCAGGACCGGGAGCGCTTCACCTGGAGTAGAGCGATGTCTCTTGATCTGGTATACGGTTTGCGCGACCATGTCCGGGTGGGTAGCCATGTGCCCGGCCGTTTGACCCTCAAGATCGGGCTTGGCGTCATTGCCGACCCCAGGGTCATAGAGTATGTCAGGGTCAACGGCTTCGGACCGCCCGCGGAGTTGTCAGTACCCGCTGTGAGGCGGACGCGGTTCAATCCACTGACCCGCTCCATGGTCATGGAGTATGACCGGCAGATCATCGAGCCCGAACTGCTCCACAGGCTGTTCGTCTGCGAGGGCGAGGACGAGTTCGGGAGCGTTGCCGCCAGTTTGGCCGAAGCCTGCGGCGTGGATATCGAACGATTCCGGTGTTGAAGCGGGCACCAAGGCAATGATTGCATGAACGCCGGGCTGTTGCCGGGCACAAAGGAGGACGCCATGAGTTTAGGACGAATCGCCATCTTCGCCGCCGGTACGGTGGTTGGCGGGGTCATCGGTTATGCCGCCACCAGGTCCCAGACCGTGAAGAAGACCACCAAGTGCGCCATCAAGGCGGGTCTCAAGGCCAAGGACTGGACTGTGGCCCAGTACGGCAAGGCCAGGGATGAAGTGACGGCTTTGGTCAAGGACGCCCGCAAGGAAGTCCAGAAGGCCTGATCCAGGCGCAATAATTTACCGAACTTTCCTGCCGAGCGCCTTTGGGTGGCCGGTGGGAGGGCTCTTTTGCGGCCCTGCCGGAGTTTTCGGCAGGGCCTCTGTCATGGGGCAAGGGGGCGCGACGAGGCATGGGCCGCGACCCCGAGAAGGGCAAAGGTGTTGGCGTTGTGGATGGCCGCGGCGGTGGCGGGTGAGAGATACCCGGCCGAGGCGGCCAGAAGCAGGCCCACGTTGACGGTCACTCCCTCGGCGAAGCAGCGCTGGAGAATCGCTCCCGAGCGTCTGGCCAGCCGGTGGACATCGGCCAGCGGTTCCAGCGAATCGCGGGTCAGCACCACCTGGGCCGAATCCCGGGCAAGGCCCGTAGCCCGCGACATGCAAATGCCCACGTCGGCCGCGGCAAAGGCGGGGGCATCGTTGATCCCGTCGCCCACCACGGCCACGGTGTGCCCTGCCTCCTTGAGCCGCTGCACCTCAAGGGCCTTTTCCTCGGGCGTCAGCCCGGAGTGGATGGCGTCGATCAGCGGAAGTTCCGCAGCAAGGGATTTGGCTGTGGCCGCATGGTCGCCCGTGAGCAGGACCACGGTGCGTACGCCCCCCGCGCACAGGGACTCGACCACGCTCCGCGCCTCGGGCCGAAGGGTGTCGCGCAGGGCAGCCACGCCGAGCAGGGAGTTTCCGGCCGAAACATAGATCAGGCTCTTGCCTTCGGCGCGGTAACGGCTGGCGGTTTTTTCCAGGCTGGAGCAGTCGATGCCGCAGTCGTCGCCGATGAAGTGTCGGCTGCCCACGCGGACCAGGATACCTTCGACCATGCCGCTGACCCCGTGGGCCACGGAGCAGTCGGTGCGGGTCGGAGTGGGGATGTCCAGCCCGCGCCTTTGGGCTTCGGCCAGTATGGCCCGGCCAATGGGGTGGCCATGCCTGTCCTCCACGGCAGCGGCCAGCCGCAGCAGGTGGTCCGCGTTGCCGCCCGGTACGGGGCGGATGTCGGTCACGGACATGATCCCCCGGGTCAGGGTGCCGGTTTTGTCAAAGACCACGGCATCCACCTCGCCAAGGGCTTCGAGGCCGCGCCCGGTCTTGACGATGGCTCCCAGCTTGGCGGCCGAGTGCATGGAGGTTCTGACCACCACCGGGGCGGGAAATTTCACGGCACAGGCAAAGTCCACAGTCAGGGCCGAGAGGGCGCGGTTCAGATCGCCAGTAGCCGCGTACAGAGCCGCGCCAAGGCCCAGGGTGATGGGGGCCAGGGCGTCGGCCAGCCGGGTGCTGCGCACCTCTGCGGCGGATGGTTCCTCTGCGGCGCGGGCCATGAGGGCAGCGATGCGGGCCATGCTCGTTTCGGGGCCTGTGCGCCGGGCCTCGATGCGCAGCCGTCCCTCGACCACGCCGCTGCCCGAGACCACGGTGTCTCCCGGGCCGACATGCACGGGCGCGGATTCTCCGGTTATCGAGCCGAGGTCCAGCAGGGCCTCGCCCTCGACGATGTCACCGTCCACGGCCACCACCTCGCCCTGGCCGCAGACCACCACCTCGCCTGCCGTCACTTCCCCGAACCCGGCCCGGACCTCCACGCCGCCGCGCTCCACCCGGATCGTATCCACCGGGTCGGCGATGAGCCGACGCAGCAGGGCGTTGGACTTGTCGTCGGACATGGTGCGGAGGTATTCCCCGAGGATGACCATGGCCGAAATGGACGCCGCGGTAGTGAAGTCCGCTCGCAGCAGGCTGACGCCGATGGTGGTCATGTCCAGGACGCGGACCTTGAGCCCACGGTTGACCAGGGTATCCACGCCGCGCAGGATGTGAGGCAGGCCCATGGCTGTTCCGGCCACGGCCTGCACGGGCAGGGGGGCGAGGGGCAGCAGCGCCGCCGCCGCACCGTGGGCGGCCGCGTCGATGAGCCTTCGGCGCGGTTCGGCAGGTCTGGTGCCGCCGAATGCCTCTGCCGGCACATCCTGAAGGGCGGCGGCGATGAGGGCGCGATGATCGGTCTTGCCGTCGTATTCGATCACCAGGGAGCGTCCGGCGGGATTGACCCGCGCCCGGCTGGCGCCCGGCAGGTTGGCCAGCCAGGCTTCAAGCCAGTCGGGCTTCAGGGCCGGGTCGAGCAGGCGGTTCCAGCGGAATCGGAGCCGACAGCCGGTTTCGTGAACCAGTCGGGGCTTTCGGAGCCCTCCTGCGGACTCTTCTGTGATCCGGTTGTCGGTCACTGCGCGGCCCTCTCGTCGTATTCGACCACCACCTGATCGGCCTGGTCAAGGCGCAGATATACCCGCAGGCCGCCCGTTCCGGCGATGACGCAGCGGTCGCGGCCGGGCATGCGGTAGCTTGGCGCCTCTCCCACCATCTCCAGGCGCAGGGTCGTACCCGGCGTAATGTGCAGGGAGCGGATGGCGCGTTGGGCGCGCTGACCGCCGATGATGGTTTCCACCGTGAAATCCTGCCCGGCCCGGGCGTTGGCGAACTGGCAACTGGTCGATCCCATGCGTCCGAGGATCTTGGCGGCCATGCCTTCGGCCAGCCGCACCCGGCCACGTCCGACGACCAGGGCCGTGTATTCCATGGGCGGCAGCACCCGTACAAGCTCTATGGGGTCGTCCTCGTCGAGTCCGAGGGCGGCCATGCCCTGTCGCAGGGCCTCGCCCGCGTTGATGTATTCCACATGGCCCCGGTCGCCGGGTCGCATCTCCATAAGCGGGAGGATGCGCCCGTCGTCGAGGTGGGCCATGACCTTGCCGCCCATGCCGCTGCCCAGGACCACTTCGCCCCTTGGGCCGCGCACCCGGACGGTGCGCAGGGCCACGTCCTCGTCGAGCCGGGTGATGGTCTCGCCCACGAACAGGCCCATGCGGCCCATGCGGCCCTCCAGGTCTTCGCCCGCGATGCGCGAAATGGTCAGGGGTGTGCCGGTGGGCGCGTCGTTAAGGGTGGCGTACATGGCTGGCCTCTTGGGAGGGTTTGATGGCTTCGAGAAAATCGGCTGATGCGGGACGGCGGCGGCAGGCCGCGGCCGCGTAGCTGACGATGCAAAGGGTGGAGGCGTTGTGCAGGAAGGCCGAGACCACGGGCGAGATGCGGCCCAGTGTGGCAGCCAGGAGCACGGCGGAGTTGAAGCCCACGGCGGCCTGGAAGGTCCGCCTGAGGGCGAGGCGGGTGCGGTCGGCCACGTCGCGGGCCACGGCCAACAGCCGCAGATCGTCCTCCAGCAGGACCACCTGGGCCGAGTCGCGGGCGAGGTCCGCGCCGCCGGGCATGCAGATGCCCACATCGGCCGAGAGCAGGGCCGGGGCGTCGTTGACCCCGTCTCCGGCAAAGGCGAGGGTGTGCCCGGACTCCTGGAGCCGCCTGACGATGGCTGCCTTGTCTTCGGGTTTGAGTTCCCAGTGGACCTCGTCGATGCCGCCAAGGGCGTCGGCAATGGACCGGGCCGTGTCGCGATGGTCTCCTGTGAGCATGACGATGGTGGTTATGCCGCGCTCCTTGAGCATTGCCAGGGCTTCGGCCGCCTCGGGCCGCAGTTCGTCGCGCAGGGCGATGACCCCGAGAATCCGCCCCGAGCGGGCCACATAGAGAATGGACTTGCCTTCCCGGCGCAGGGCGCGGGCCTCGTCGCGCACCGGGGCGCAGTCCACGCCCTCGTCGTCTTCAAGGAAATGTCGGCTGCCCACCAGTACGCGTTCGCCCTCCACATAGGCGGAAACGCCGTGGGCCACAATGAAGTCCACCTGGCTGATGGGCGGCAGGGGCAGGCCGCGCCGCCTGGATTCGGCCACCACGGCCCGAGCCACCGGATGGGCGTAATGCTCCTCTGCCCCGGCAGCCAGGGCCAGCAGGGCGTGGGGGGCCATGCCGTCCAGGGGCCGTACATCCGTGACCGCGAGGTCGCCCCGGGTCAGGGTGCCGGTCTTGTCGAACACGATGGTGTCGATGCGGGAGAGGTTGTCCAGGGCTTGCGCTCCCTTGAGCAGCACCCCGCAGTGCCCGGCCGTGTGCATGCCCGACTTGACTGCCACGGGCGAGGCCAGTTTGATGGCGCAGGAGTAGTCCACTGTGAGCACCGAAGCGGCGCGGCTCACGTCGCGGGTCAGGACGAACAGGACCAGCCCCAGGCCGAAGGTGACAGGCACCAGCTTGTCGGCCAGCTCGTCGGAGCGCTTCTGCGAGGCGGAGCGGGTGCGAAGGGAGTTCTCAAGAAAGCGGCCGATGCGGGCCATGGAGGTTTCCCGACCCACGGCGCGGGCCGCCACCTTGATGCGGCCGTCTTCGATGACGGCACCGGAGAGCACCTCGTCTCCCTCGCTGACATGCACGGGCAGGGATTCCCCGGTGATGGAGCTCTGGTTCAGGGCAGCGTCGCCGTCCACGACCACACCGTCCACCGGCAGCAGCTCGCCCGCGCCGCAGATGACCAGATCGCCCACGGTCAGGCTGTCGAAGGGAATACGGATCTCCCTGGCGTCGCGCTCCACCGAAACCTCTTCCACGGCGGGCCGCAGCAGACTCTTGAGCAGGTCGTCGGAGCGCTTTTCGGTCCAGTGCTCCAGGTAGCCGCCCAGGCCGAGCATGGCCACAATGGCGTTGGCCGTGAAGTAGTCGCGCCGCAACAGGGAGAAGCCCACCGCCGCCGCGTCCAGCACCTCCACCTTGACGCCGTCGTAGAGCAGGGTGTGCAGCCCCTTGAGCAGGGTGGGGGCGCCCATCAGCCAACTGGCCGGTGCGGCCGCCGTCTGGGGGGCGAATGGGGTCAGGGCGGCCGCGAGTCCCTGGCCTGTCACAGTCAGGGCCGAGACCTCTTCCCGACCCGCGTTGCCCGGCGCATAGGCATCGGGCGGGACGTGGTCAAGGAGGTTGAGCACCCTGGCCCGCGTCTCGGGGCGGCCGTCGTGGGCCACCACCACGGATGCGCCCCAGCGGTTGATGCGTACCTCGTCCACGCCGGGCAACGCACCGATCAGGGCCTCCAGGTAGGCGAGGTCCAGGGCGGGGTCGTAGAGGCGGCGGCTGCGAAGGCGCATGCGTCCCGCCACCTCGTGGACCACGGTGAAGGTCGGTGCCGCGTGGGCGGTCATGGGCTAGGCTCCGCCCGAGGGTTTGCGGGTATACAGGGAATAGTGCCAGTAGGAGAAGCCCACCAGGGCGAAGCCGGACCAGAGGTGGAGCCTCTTGAGGGTCTCGGTCTTGCCCGTTTCAAGCAGCCCTGTGGTCACAAGCAGGCCTAAGGATGTGGCCATGCCGACCTTGGCCAGGGTCCGCTTGGTGGTGGTGGACATTCCCGTGGGACGGGACAGGCCCGTGGCGTTTTTGCCTGACATGGTCTAGTCCTTTTGGCTCAGTTCGGCCTTTGCGTCCTGGACCTGTTCCTTGAGTTCTTCAACGCCGCCCTGGATGGCCGCCCATGCCTTGACCGCGCCGGAGACCACGGCCTTTTGCACCGTGGGGTTCGTCACCACCAGGGCCGCGCCCACACCCAGGGCCAGTCCCTTGAGGTAGTCGGCGTTGGTGAAGGCGAACCAGGAGGCCACAGGAGAGGGAGCCTGGGCAACGGCAGGCCGCGAGGCCGGGACCGACTGCATGGCGGCGCCGAACTGGTTGGCGTCCTGGAAGTAGTGGGTGGGGTTCTGCGGGTCCCTGGAGTACGCGCCCTCGGCAGAGGAGGCGCCGGGCTGGGGCCACTGTGTGCTGTGATCGCTCATGCTCTGTTCCTCTTGAGGCGCTTATGCCTTGTCTGGGGTTTCGGTGGTTTTGGCGGTCTGTTTCGTGGTCGTGGCCGCTTTTTTGGGCGCAGCTTTTTTGGGCGCAGCCTTTTTGACGGTCTTTTGGGGAGCCGCGCTTTTTTTGGCTGCGGAGCTCGGGGTTTTGATTGCTGCGGTTTTTTTGGGTGCCGTCTTTTCGGTCGCTGACGCGGCAGGGACCGCGGCTTTGGCTGCGGGTTTGGGGCGGGAGGGGCTGAGAACGGAATCGATGGCGTACTTGGTGCCCACGGCCACGGCCACCACGCCCACGGCGGAGAGGATCGGGCCAAGGCCGAGGGCCGAGGCCACGGCCACGCCCGCTCCTGCGGCCACGGCGGTGGAGCCGCTCTCGCGGGCCACATCCATGGCCACGTCCTGTTTTGTGGCCTCGCCGTTTTTCACCTGTCGAATGCCTCGGGCCGCGGCTGCCGTGGCGCCGATCACGGCGCCGAATACGGCCGCGCCCAGAACGGCGCCACTCAGGGGCACAGCCCTGGCCGCAGTAGTATATTGCTTGGTCATGTTTTGCTCCTTGGCAAGTGTGTCGGGCTACTTGGAGCCCACGGTAACCTGTTCGCCCTCGGGGTCGGCCTCGCGGAACATGGACCCGGCCGAGGCGGCCAGACCGGCCAGCGCACCCTTGACGGCGTCGTTGTTGAGCAGGACCACGGCGGCCGCGCCCACCAGGGCCCCCTTCCAAAATTCGCCGCCCGTGCCGTCGAGCAGGCCCAGCAGCTTGGTCGGCTCGGCCTCGCCGTTCATGACATCGGTCATGACGCCGTACATCTGGCCGAGCTTGTTCTGATCGAACTTGGGTTGTGCGCCCTCGGGCATGCCCTGGCCATACATGCCTTGGCTGAAGGCGGCCGATCCGCCCATGGTCTGGCTTCCCATGCCCTGCGTACCCATGCTCTGCCCGGCGGCCTGAGCGCCCGCGGCCTGGCCTTCCATGCCCGCGGCCTGGGCTTGGGCGGGCTGTCCCTGCACGGGCACGAAGCCCACGCCGGGTTGAAACTGGTAGAGTCCGCCGGGCTGCGGCTGGGCTCCCTGGGGTTCGGCAGCGCCCGCTGCCGGGCCGTACTGCGCCTGATTCGAATAATCCATGTCGCTCCTCCTTCGGGTTGCTTTCTGTCGTGTCAGACGGTCTCGAACTGTGCGGCCAGTTCGCTCAATCTCTCTTGGTCCGCGGTGGTCAGCGCCTCGTGCAGCGCTTCCGGCACCACGGCCTTGGGATCGTATTCAATGACGATGTCGCGGGTGAAGACATTGACCCGCACCTCGCGCACAAAGGCGGGAAGATCAGTGGTCTTGTCCCTGAGGGCCATGGCCCGTGGATCGGCCAGCAGGGCCGGGGTGAACTTGATGCGGATGCGTCCGGGCACATGGTGCTGGATCTTCAGGTGGTCGCGCAGGGTCATCAGGGTCGAAAGGTTCACGGTTAGTCCTCGGTTCCGGCCGCCAGAGCCGGGGGTTGGTGGCGCAACAGGCGCGACGAGTTCGCCAGGACGCCCAGCGAGTGGACGATGTGCAGCAGCCCGGCCATGACCGGCGAGAGCAGTCCGCTTGCGCCCAGGATCACTCCGGCCACATTGGAGCCGGTGGCAATCCAGAAGTTTTGATGGACCACCTTCATGGTGGCCTGGCTCAGGGACTGGACATAGACCAGCCCGCCCAGGTCGTCGGTAACCAGGGCAATGTCAGCAGCCTCAATGGCCACCTCCGATCCGCCCGCCCCCATGGCCACGCCCACATCGGCGCGGGTCAGGGCCAGGGCGTCGTTGACGCCGTCGCCGACCATGATCACCGATGCCCCGCGGGTCTGCATCGCATCCACGATATGCGCCTTGTCTTCGGGCATGACCGATGCGTGGACCGTGGCGATACCGAGCTTGCGGGCCAGCTCTTTGGCGGTGTTGGGCTCGTCGCCGGTAATCAGGACCACCTCGCGGATGCCGCCCTGGCGCAGCCTGTCGACCACCTGACGGCTTTCAGGCCGGGTGAGGTTGTCAAAGGCGAGCAGGCCGAGCAGGGCTTTGTCTTCGGCCACATAGAGCACCGTGCGCCCTTGGCGGCGCAGCGGCGCTGCCCTGCGTCCGGCCGGGGCCACGTCTACCCCGTGGCGTTCCATGAGCCGGGCGTTGCCCACCAGGATTTCGCTGCCGCCGACCTCGGCGCGCATACCCATGCCAAGGAAATATTCGCAGACCGTGTGCGGCTCGGGGGCGACCCCGCGCCGATCCGCCTCCTGCTTGATGGCCTGGGCCAGCGGATGATGATTGTGCATCTCAACCGACACGGCGCGGGCCAGGAGACGCTCCGTGTCGCTGCCGCTTAGGGGAACGATCCGGGCCAGGACCGGCTCGGAGGTGGTCAGGGTGCCGGTCTTGTCAAAACACACGGTGTCGGTGGTGCCCACTGCTTCAAGGTAACGGCCGCCCTTGATCAGGATGTTCCTTCTGGCCGCAGCGCTCAGGGCGGCGCTCACGGCCGTGGAGGCCGCCAGCACCGTGGCGCAGGGGCAGGCCATGACCAGCATGACAGTGAATGCCCGCCACAGGGAGCCGGTCAGCAGCCAGGTCCCGGCCGTGGCCGCGAACCCGAGCTTGACCAGGGTGGAGGCCAGCCGGTCGGCCACGCCCTCGATGGGTGCCCGGTTCTCAAGGGAGTCCTCCACCATTTTCAATATGCGGGCCAGATAGGTGCGGTCGCCCACCCGTTGCGCCCGGACATAGATGACCCCCTGGCGCACGAAGGTTCCGGCCAGCACCTCGTCGCCCGCCCGTTTGGGCACGAAATCGGCCCGGCCGGTGATGGATGCCTCGTCCATGAGCGCCTCGCCGTCCACGATCACGCCATCCACGCACACTTTCTCGCTGGTGTGCAGGACCACCACATCTCCCGGACGCAGGTCGGCCACTTCCTTTTCCATCTCCACCCCGTCCACCAGGATGAAGGTATGGTGGGAGGAGACTTCGAGGATGCGGCTGATGGATTTGCGGGAGCGTTCGGTTATCCATGCCTTGAGCAGTTCCGCGCCTGCGGTGATCCACAGGATTTCAAAGGCGGTCAGGGCTTCTCCCGCAAACACGGCGGCCATGCAGCTCGCCCCGAGAAACATCTCCAGGGTGAAGCGGCGGTCGCGCAGTTGCTGCCACGCCTGCTTGAACAGGGGCAGGGAAAAAGCCGCAGCCGCGATGCCCACGGGACTGAAGGCTGTCTGGGCCAGGCCGATGCCCAAAAGCGGGCCAGAGACGAGCACTCCTCCCAGCACAGCGCTGATGGCCACAAATCGGCGCAGGGCGGGTTTGACCGGGTTGCAGCCCGTGCGCGTGGCATCGCAGGCCCGGCACTGGCACAGCGGGGTGGCGCAATCAGGGGCATCGTGCGCGATGCAGGCAAGTGTGTCGGTGTCCCGGGCGGACGCCAGCCGATACAGGGCGTCCTCAATGGCTGCCAGATGCGCTTCGCCCGGTTGGTATCGGACCACGAGGCTGGCGCAGGCCACGTTGGGCCGGACCGTTTCCACGAAGGGAAGTGCCTCGAGTCCCGTTCCGATGCGTCTGGCCAGGGCGTGGTCGCGGAGCATGGGACGGACGCGGAAGCGGACCCGCCCCGTGATGGCGTGTCGGGTGGAGATGATGTCTTTCATGCTTGAATCCATATACATACGTTCACCTGAAGCGGCAAATTCTGATTATGAAAGCGGGTCTCATTTGTTGCCGCGCATCGGTCGGTTGGTTTCGTCGGGGTATTGCTGCGGGGCCGACCGCCTCCACATGTACCATCCATGCTTATCGGTGATAATGAAAATGGGTTTCAATGTCACTGAAAAACATGCCAGTCCGGTCTGTCCGGGCGGATCACGCCGATGCTGGCACCGATCGTGGCACCTTCGCATCGGACGGGACATGATTTTTCGCGTCCGACGCTTCCTCTTGGCCTGGGCATGGGGTATGATGCAGGGAAATACGAAAATAGTAGCCATTACTATTTTGACGTGATAACACTGGCGGCAAGTGGGAGTGTTCCCACGCCGATGGGTGTGGCGTGACCGATAAATGAGCCAAGAATCTATGGAGGAAATGTCATGACAAAGAAGAAAAAAGAGACGATGACCACTGCCTTTGGACATCCGGTGGGCAATGACCTGAACTCTGCCACTGCCGGGCCTCGCGGGCCGGTGCTGATGCAGGACGTTCATCTGCTGGAAAAACTCTCCCATTTCGACCGCGAACGCATCCCGGAGCGGGTGGTCCATGCCAAGGGGGCGGGCGCCTACGGCTATTTCGAGGTCACGGCCGATGTGACCAAGTACACCCGGGCCGCCTTCCTCTCCAAGGTGGGCAAGAAAACCGACGTGTTCGCCCGCTTTTCCACCGTGGGCGGCGAGAAGGGCAGTGCCGACGCAGAGCGCGATCCACGCGGCTTTGCCATCAAGTTCTACACCGAGGAAGGCAACTACGACATGACCGGCAACAACACCCCGGTCTTCTTCATCCGCGATCCCCTCAAGTTCCCGGATTTCATCCACACCCAGAAGCGCGACCCGGTCACCAACCTGAAAAGTCCGACCATGGCCTGGGATTTCTGGTCGCTGACGCCCGAGTCCATCCATCAGGTGACCATTCTCTTTTCGGATCGCGGCACCCCGGCCACGTATCGGAACATGAACGGCTACTCCAGCCACACCTATAAATGGTATAATGCCAAGGGCGACTATTTCTGGGTCCAGTACCATTTCAAGACCGATCAGGGGATCAGGAACCTGACCGGCCCCGAGGCGGCCGGGATGTGCGGCAAGGACCCGGACCATGCCACCCGCGATCTTCACGATGCCATCGCCCGCGGCGAATACCCCTCATGGACCCTGGAGATGCAGATTCTCACGCCCAGGCAGGCCGAGAAGTTCGGCTGGGACATCTTCGACATCACCAAGGTCTGGCCCCACAAGGAAGTGCCGCCCGTCAAGGTCGGCAGACTGGTGCTTAACCGCAACCCGGAGAACTATTTTGCCGAGGTGGAGCAGGCCGCCTTCAACCCGAGCAACTTGGTGCCCGGCATCGGCGTCTCGCCAGACAAGATGCTCCAGGGGCGCCTGTTCTCCTACCACGACACCCATCTGCACCGGCTTGGACCCAACTATCATCTGATTCCGGTCAACCAGCCCAAGAACGCGCCCGAGAAGAGCTACCAGCGCGACGGCGCCATGCGTACGGACAACAACGGCGGAGGCGGGCCCAACTACTGGCCCAACAGCTTCGGCGCTCCGGCCCCGGACACCTCCTTTGTCGAGCCGCCCATCCCCCTGGAGGGTCACGGAGGCCGCCATGAGTTCGCCCATGAGAACGACGATTTCGTGCAGCCGGGCAACCTGTATCGCCGCGTCATGACCGAGCAGGACCGGGCCAATCTGGTCAGCAACATTCTGGGCAGCCTGGGCCAGGTGCCAAAGCCGATCCAGCTGCGTCAGTGCGCCCTGTTCTACAAGGCCGACGAGGACTACGGAAGCCGTGTGGCCAAGGGGCTCGGCCTTGACCTGGCCAAGGTCAGGAAGCTTACCGCCATGAGCCAGGAGGAGCGGGTGGCCGCAACGCCCGTCAAATAACCCTGTAGCACCACCGGCCCGGTCAGCCCGTGCCCGACCGGGCCGCCTCACCCCGCACAAGACCCCTGCCACCGCCCCCGGCAGGGGCCTTGTCACGTGCGGACGGGAGGGGAAATATTCCCGCTTCGGCGATTCGCGGACCGTGGGCCACGAACATTTCACCCTTGTCTCGGAAGCGCTTTCAGCGTAGAACGGCGTGAAGTCTCGATAAAATCTAGACTTCGGGCGGAGTGGCCCCCCGCTTCGACCCGGACGGTGGAGGCACGGTGAAGCAGCGCGTTCTGGCGGGAATTCCCGATGTGTTGGACGAACAGCGGTTCGCCCATGGGGGCAATCTGCGCCGTCTGGCCGAGCAGGCCGGGTGCCGTGCCGAGGAGATTCTCGACTTTTCCGCCAACGTCAATCCGCTGGGCCCGCCCCCGTGGCTGGGTCAGGTGGTGGGGCAGGCGCTCCAGTCCGTTGACGCCTACCCGGACCCGGACAGTCATGACCTGCTCATGGCCGCGGCCGAGGCATACAAGGTCTGGCCCACCCAGGTCCTGGCGGGCAACGGAGCGTCCGAGCTGCTTTTCGCCATCGCCTCCCTGGGCGGTTTCGGACAGGCGGTCATTCCTTCGCCCACCTACGTGGATTATGCGCGGGCCTGCAAGGCGCACCGGCTCAAGGTGCTCGAGGTCCCGCTCGGGGACGACCGGACCGTCAACTTTCCGGCCATGGGGCGGTTGTTGACCACGCCCTCGCTGGTCTTTTTGTGCAATCCCAACAACCCGACGGGTGCGCTTTTCTCTCCGGCCGACCTGCGCGAGGTGGCGGCCATGTTCCCCCGCTCGCGCTTCGTGGTGGACGAGTCCTTTGCCGAGTTCCTGCCCGAGGGAGCCGACCGTCTGGTACGCGACAGGCCGTCCAACGTCGTCACCGTCATCTCCATGACCAAGTTTTTCGCCATTCCGGGCATCCGGCTCGGACTGGCCTTTGCCGATCCCGAGGTGATCCTGCGCCTCAAGCAGGCCATGCCCGCATGGTCGGTGAACACCCTGGCCCAGAAGGTGGGGGCGCGTTGTCTGCGCGATACGGCCTATGCGGCCCGCACTCGCGAGCAGACAGCGCTGCTGCGCGAGAGCCTGGCCTCGGGCCTGCGCCATGTGCCGGGCATCCGGGTGTGCCCCGGCTCGGCCAATTATCTGCTCTGCCGGGTCGAACGCGTAGGCCAGGACGCGGCGCCCCTGCGGGACAGGCTGCTCATGGAGCACCGCATCGCCATCCGGCTGTGCGGCAACTACGAGGGGCTGGACAACAACTGGTTTCGTGTGGCCGTGCGCAGCGGCGAGGACAACGAGCGCCTGATCCGGGCCATGGAGGCGGTCAGCGGCACCGGGCGCGGCCCGGTGGTCCGGCGCACCAAGCGCACCCCGGCCCTGATGCTGCAGGGCACCAGCTCCAACGCGGGCAAGTCCGTCCTGGCAGCCGCCTTCTGCCGCATCTTTCTCCAGGATGGCTACAACGTGGCCCCGTTCAAGGCGCAGAACATGTCCCTCAACTCCTTTGTCACCGACGAGGGGTGCGAGATGGGCCGCGCCCAAGTGACCCAGGCCATGGCCTGCCGCCAGCGGCCAGACGTGCGTATGAACCCGGTGCTGCTCAAGCCCGGATCGGACACCGGCTCCCAGGTCATCGTCATGGGACGCCCGGTGGGCAACATGAGCGTGGGCGAATACGTGCGCTACAAGCCCCGCGCCTGGGAGGCGGTCAAGGCCGCCTACGATTCCCTGGCCAACGAGCACGACATCATGGTCATCGAAGGCGCGGGCAGCCCGGCCGAGGTCAACCTCAAGCACCACGACATCGTCAATATGGCCATGGCCCGCCACGCCGCCGCACGGGTGCTCCTGGCGGGCGACATCGACCGGGGGGGCGTCTTCGCCTCCATGGTCGGGACCATGCACCTGCTTACCCCGGCCGAGCGCGACATGGTCGAGGGATTTCTCATCAACCGCTTCCGGGGCGACGAGACGCTGCTCGAACCCGCCTTTGGCCAGATGTTCGAGCACACGGGCAGGCCGGTGCTGGGCACCGTCCCCTACATCCACTCCCTGGGGTTGCCCGAGGAGGATTCGGTCTCCTTCAAGGAGGGCTTCCGGCCCGAGGCGCGCAAGCTGCCGCCCGGCCAGTGCGTGGACATCGCGGTCATCGACCTGCCGCGCATCTCCAATTTCAACGACATCGATCCGCTCCACGCCGAGCCGGACGTGCGTGTGCGCGTGGTGTCCGACGCCCACCAGCTGGGCACGCCCGATGCGGTGATCATTCCCGGCTCCAAGTCCACGGTGCCGGACATGAAGGCCCTGCGCGGGGCGGGCATGGCCGCGGCGCTGCGCTCCCTGGCCGCCGAGGGCGGCCGCACCAGGATCATCGGCATCTGCGGCGGCTTTCAGATGCTCGGCGAGGTGGTGGACGATCCCTACGGGCTGGAGTCCGAAACAACCCGCATGGACGGCTTCGGCCTGCTGCCGGTGCAGACCACCCTGGTGCCCGAGAAGACCCTGACCCGCACCTGGGGCACCCACTCCCGCTCAAGCCTGCCGGTCCACGGCTACGAGATTCACCACGGTCTGACCAAGCCCCTGGCCGACTCCCTGCGTGTGGCCCTGCGCGACAACGCGGGCCAGCCTCTGGGGTTTTCCCGTGCCGACGGGAGGGTCTGGGGCACCTATCTGCACGGCCTCTTCGACGCCGACGAGTTCCGGCGCTGGTTCATCGACCAACTGCGCACCGACAAGGGGCTGCCCCCCCTGGGCGCGGTGCAGGTGCGCTTTGATCTGGAGGACGCTCTGGATCACCTGGCCGGGGTGGTCCGTGAGGCGGTGTGCATGGAGAAGATATACAAGGCGCTCGGCTTCAGCGGCTGCTGCACCCAGGCCAGCCTGTTCCGCGTCGCGGGCGGATGATTCCCGGCGCAGCGGACGCCGTTTGCCTGATTCGTGGATTTTTTATCGGGTGGGTGAAAATAAGTGTTGACTTTCTTCGCCAGATGACAAATAGGTGGCGCTCAAACGCCAGCAACGCCCGCGGAGGCGTGGCCCCCTGTGGCCCGGGCTGGTTGAAAGCGAACAGGAATATCGGGAGGCAGCGTGCACATCTGGTACGTTGCCTTTTTTGATATAGGCGCATGTGCGCCACAGCAACCCCATTTTCTCAGGAGAAAAAATCGAATGTCCAAAAAACTGTATGTCGGCAATCTGTCCTGGTCCTCCACTGAAGACGACGTCCGCGCCGCTTTCGAAGCCTACGGCGAAGTGACCTCTGTCAACCTCATCGAGGATCGTGAAACCGGACGCCCCCGCGGCTTCGGTTTCGTTGAGATGGACGATGCCGGCGCCCGCGAAGCCATTGCCGCTCTGGACGGCAAGGAGTTCGGCGGCCGCAACATCAAGGTCAACGAAGCCAAGGCTCGCGAAGAACGTCCCCGCTGGTAGTTCCGTAGATAAGGATCCGTCCTGATATACGGCGCCCGCCCCCCGACAAGGGAGGCGGGCGTTTCGTCATGTATGGGTCCGGCTGGACAGGGCGGGCATGTCTGGTATGCTTGAGGCGCCGTGCCCTTGCCCGCAAGACTGCGGGCGGGCCAAACCCACGGAGGAACCATGGAACCGCTGAACATCCTGGGCTGGGCCCTGAGGGCTGCGGCTGCGGCCGCCGTGCTGGCCGGGTGCGTCGCGGCCATGCGTTGGCTTCGGGCCAAGCGGGGCGGCAGCGACCGCCTCTGGACCATGCTGGCCACGGAGATGACGCCCAAGGTCGCCCCTCTTGCCCTGGCGGTGGCCGCTCTGGCCGCCCTGTCCGCCCTGGTTCCGATGGGCGCGTTGGAACCGGGGGTCGCCTCCCTGGCCCTTTCGCTCATCGGCGGCGCATGGGTGCTGCTCGCGGCCTGGGCCATGACCCTTGTTTGCCGGGGACTCGCCGTGCTGGTGGACTGGAAATACGATGTGTCCGTGGCCGACAACCTGGGTGCGCGGCAGGTGCACACCAAGGTCAAGGTGCTCCAGCGCATCGTGGTGGTTCTCATCTGGCTGGGGGCGCTGGCCGGGGTGCTCATGCAGTTCGAGCGCTTCCGCATGCTCGGCGGGACGCTGCTGGCTTCTGCGGGGGTGCTTTCCATCGTGCTCGGCCTTTCGGCCCAAAAGACCTTCGGGTCTGTCATCGCGGGCATCCAGATAGCCCTGACCCATCCCATCAACCTTGACGACGTGGTCATCGTCGAAGGGGAGTGGGGCCGCATCGAGGAGATCACTTTCACCTATGTGGTGGTCAGGATATGGGACATGCGTCGGCTGGTGGTGCCCATCACCTACTTTCTCGATACCCCGTTCCAGAACTGGACGCGCAAAAGCGCCGAGATTCTCGGCCCGGTCTTTCTGCATGTGGATTATGCCACGCCGCTGGGTCCGCTGCGCGAGGAGCTGCTCAGGCTGTGCCGGGAGGCGGGGGAGCTGTGGAACGGCAAGACCTGCGTGCTCCAGGTGACAGAGGCCGGACCAGAGACCATGACCGTCCGGGCCCTGGTCAGCGCCTCGGACGCCTCGCGGGCCTGGGACCTTCGCTGCCTGGTCCGCGAGGGGCTCATCGCGTATCTCAGGGCCAATCATCCCCAGGCCCTGCCCAGGCGGCGGGTGGTGCTGGAGCAAGGAGCCGATAAGGACGGGGTCGTCGTTTCGGGTGTCGAATGACCGGGCCGGGGGCAAGGGCCGCCGCTGTTTGGCGATAGCCCCCGCCCATGGGCTTCCTGCCCGGTCCGGTCCGCTCAGAACCGCTCGAAGTCTTCGTCCTTGTCCGCGCCCATGTTCAGGGCCATGCCCGCGTTCCTGGTCCGGTCTGCCGCGGCGGCGGGTGCGCTGGCCGGTAGCTCGGGGGTCGGCCGGGAGCGTTGCGCCGTGCGGGCGGGGCGCGTCTTTGCACTGCCTGAGAGCCTGAAGAAGGAGATGGCCTGCTGCAACTGTTCGGCCTGGGCGCTCATCTCCTCGGCGCTGGAAGCGGTCTCTTCCGAGACAGAGGCGTTTTGCTGGATGACGCTGTCCAGGTCCTGAATGGCGCGATTGATCTGGGCCGCGCCAGCGTCCTGTTCGTGGCTGGCGGCGGAAATCTCCTGTATCAGCCCTGCCGTGCGCTGTATGTCGGGCACCATCTTGCCGAGCATGGTCCCGGCCTTTTCCGCCACCTGCACGCTGGTTGAGGACAGCTCGCTGATCTCTCCTGCGGCCGCGCCGCTGCGCTCGGCCAGCTTGCGCACCTCCGCGGCCACCACGGCGAATCCCTTGCCATGTTCCCCGGCGCGTGCCGCCTCGATGGCCGCGTTGAGTGCCAGCAGGTTGGTCTGACGGGCTATCTCCTCAATGATGGAAATCTTCTCGGCGATGAGCTTCATGGCGCTGACGGTCTGGGCCACGGCCTTGCCGCCTTCCTCGGCGTCCACGGACACCGAGCGGGCGATTTTTTCCGTTTCCGTGGCGTTTTCCGCGTTTTGGCGGATGTTGGAGGCCATCTGTTCCATGGACGAGGAGATTTCCTCAACCCCGGCTGCCTGCTGGGTGGCCCCATGAGACAGGGTCTGGGAGGAGGACGACAACTCCTCGGACCCGGCAGTGACGTTGGCCGAGGCCTCCTGCACGTCCAGAACCACGGTGCGCAGGCGCGAGACCATGCGGTTGAGGGCGGCGGCGAGGTTGCCCACCTCGTCCTTCTGGTCAATGTCGATATCGCGGGTCATGTCGCCCTCGGCCATGGCCGAGGCCAGGGCCATGCTCCGGGTCACCGGCCCGGTGATGGTGCGGGCGATGACAAAGGTCATCAGCCCGCCCGCGATCAGGCCGAAGAGGATGGTACAGATCAGGATGATCAGGTTGCTCTCGTAGACTTCGGCCGCGCTGTTGCTGTCCTCTTCCGCGAGGTCGAGGATGATGTCCGTGAGCTTGTCGATGTGGCCGCGCATGGCCTCGAACTTGACCGATGCCTCGCCCAGGGTGAGGGTTACGGCCGCGGCCTGGCTCTCGGGAGTTCCTGCGGCAAATCCGGCCAGTACGCGGCGGGAGATGGGCTCCCATTCGCGTATGGCGGCATGGAACTGCGGGATGATGGCCTGCTCCCCGGGCGAGGTGGCCTTGGCCGCGTACATGCCGAAGCGTCGGACGGTCTGCTCGAGGTTTTCCTCGTATTCCTTCATCAGCCGGGCATACTCGGGTGAGCCCGGCGCTGCGTAGGCCAGGGAACGCTCGGCCACTAGCAGCTGGTGCAGGTCGCGATCCGCCTCAAGGAGCAGGTTCATGCCGGGCAGCCGGATTTCGAAAACGTCCTCAAGGTCGCCATGGATGGCGCGGTTGCCCATGACGCCGACAATGCCTGCGGCCACGAGCAACACGGCCAGAAGGCTGAAGATGAGCGAGAGTTTCAAGCCGATTCTTATGTCCCTGAGGCGCATGGTACCCTCCTGCAAAGCATGGTGATGGTTTGGCGGGACAAAGGTCTTTTCCCGGTTTATTCCTCGCAGATACTCCCGTGAATGCGTGAGGGGAATTATAAAAAGAGCCAACCGGAGAGCGTGACAAAAACTGGCGCACAGCGTCACAAGATTGCGACAATATTCCGGTATGGTTGGCAAAACTTCTTGTCACAGAACTGTAACGCGATAAGACATTACATTTCAGTGACGATTGTGTTACAGAGCGCGGGCGTCGTGCGGCGGGATCAGCCGGAGCGTCGATGTCCCCGCCAAACGACAAACCCGGAGCAAGATGGATGAAGCTTCGTTCCTTTCAAATGCGCATCCTGCTGTGGACCTGGGCGCTGCTGCTCGTGGTCCTGGCCGTGGTCTTTTTTTACACCACCAGCATCGTGGGCAGCGATCTGGTGCGCGAGACCGAGCGCCGTTCCCTTCACGAACTCGATGCCCTCAAGTGGCTGGTGGAGAACCACCCGCCCTTTGGCTCTGAGCGGGAGTTCGCCGGGCTGGTGGAGGCGCTGGGGCTCAAGCTGGGCGTTCGGCTCACCTACATCGTGGAG
This sequence comes from Pseudodesulfovibrio alkaliphilus, assembly GCF_009729555.1. Lineage (NCBI taxonomy): Bacteria > Pseudomonadati > Thermodesulfobacteriota > Desulfovibrionia > Desulfovibrionales > Desulfovibrionaceae > Pseudodesulfovibrio > Pseudodesulfovibrio alkaliphilus. Next base: position 670,853 of record NZ_WODC01000001.1, on the reverse strand, counting down.
GGAAGGGTGGCGGCCGACTCGGACGTGCCGTACGCCGAGCTTGGGTCGGTGGACGACCACAGTGCGCGGCCCGAGGTGGCGGCGGCGATGGAGGGCGAGCGAGGAACCGATGTTCGCTACTCGGGCACCGTGCACAAGGACATGCTCTACGTGGCTGTTCGGGCCGAGGACGTTCCGGGCATTGCGCCCGGAGTGCTGCGCCTGGCCGTGCCCATCTCCACGGTCAACGCCCGGCTCGGCTCACTGCGCGAGAACTTTTCCTGGATATTCTTCATCACCCTGATTTTCGCAGGAGTCGTGAGCGCGGTCATGTCGCGGAACATGAGCCGGGACATCACGGCGTTTTCCGAGCTGGCCAGGGCCATCGGCGACGGCGACTATGCCAAGCGCCTGCGCGCCCTGCCGGGCGGCGAGTTCAAGCCCCTGGCCCAGTCGGTCAACGCCATGGCCCAGTCCATCGAGCGCAACGTGCGTATCATCGAGGATCAAAAGGGTCAGCTCCAGGCCGTGTTCGACGGCATGCGCGAAGGGGTCATGACCCTTGACGCCGCTGGCCGCATCGAGTCCTTCAACGGGGCGCTTGACGAGATGTTCAACCTGCCCGCCAGCACCGTGGGGCGCACCCCCATCGAGGTCACACGCCGCTTCGAGATTCAGGATCTGGCCGACCGGCTGCTGGCCGAGCAGGGGCCTGACGCAGGCGTGAACGAGGCCACGGTCCAGATCGACCTGATGGATTCGCGCACCGTGGAGGTCAGCGGGGTGCCCTTTTTCGATCACAAGGGAGTGCGCAAGGTCATCCTGGTCTTTTACGACATCACCCAGATGAAGCGCAGCGAGAAGAGCCTCAAGGATTTCGTGGCCAACGCCTCCCACCAATTGCGAACACCGCTGACATCCATCAAAGGCTACTCCGAAACCCTCCTCGACAATCCGCCCGCCAACCCCGAGGGCGGCCGCCAGTTTCTCGAAATCATCCTCAAGAACGCCGACCACATGGACAAGGTCATCTCCAGCATGCTCGCCCTGGCTCGGTCCGAGCAGGTGGGCGAGGCGTTTGCGCTCTCGCCGGTTTCCGGGCGCGAGAGCATGGGACGGGCCGTGGCCGATGTCACCCCCTGGGCCGCCGAGCGTTCCATTGCATTGAGAAGCCGCACCCCCGAGGACGAGATGTTCGTCATGGCCGAGGCCGACGGGCTGCTGCACGTCTTTCACAATCTGCTCAATAACGCGGTCAAGTACAGCCCCGAGGGCGGGGTGATCACTCTGAGTGCCGAGGACGACGGCGAATCCATCGTCTTCTGCGTCGAGGACCAGGGGCCGGGCATCTCGCGGGAGCACAGCTTCAAGGTCTTCGAGCGTTTTTACCGTGTGGACGAGAACACAATCGACGGTGCCGGCAGCTCGGGCCTGGGGCTGGCCATCTGCCGCCGCATCGTGCGGAATTTCGAGGGCGAAATCTGGCATGACGGCTACGGGGAGGACACCCGGGGAGCCAGGTTCTGCTTTCGTCTGAACAAGCCAGCCATGGATCGGCCGGTCAACGTCTAACCAACACCCTCGCAAGAGGGGCCATACAATGGATATCTACGATCTTTTCTTCTACCTGTCGCTGGGCGCGGGCTTTCTCATGGCCTTCAACCTGGGGGCCAACGACGTGGCCAACTCCATGGCCTCGGCCGTGGGCGCACGCGCCATCACCGTGCGTCAGGCAGTGTTCATCGCCAGCATCCTCAACTTCGTCGGGGCCGTGTTCATGGGCTCCCACGTCACGGCCACCGTGAGCAAGGGCATTATCAACGCTTCGGCCATCTCGGACCCGAAGCTGATGATGATCGGCATGTTCGCGGCCCTGCTCGCGGCAGCGACATGGATGCTCATCGCCACGCTCACATCGCTGCCCGTCTCGTCCACCCATTCCATCGTCGGGGCGATAATGGGGTTCGGGCTGGTGGTGGGCGGCCCCGATGTGGTCAACTGGCTCAAGATAGGCGGCATCGTTCTCTCCTGGATCATTTCGCCGTTCTTCGCCGCCACCATCGCCTTCTGCGTCTTCTCCCACATTCGAAAATACATCCTCTACAAAAAACAGTTCATCCGGCAGGCCAAGCGATGGGCTCCCATCTGGGCCGCCTTTACCGTCTCCCTCATCGCGCTCTCCTTTCTCTACAAAACCCCGGCGGGCAAATCGCTCGAACTGCATTGGCTGACCGCCCTGACCCTGGCCGCGGCCCTGTCCATGGTGACATGGTTCCTGGGCAGGCTGGCGGTGGGCAGGATGGTCATGGACGAAGAGGAGGGGGCCGAGGGCGTGGAGTTGGTCTTTCGCCGGATGCAGGTGGGCACTTCCTGTTACGTGGCCCTGGCACAGGGGGCCAACGACGTGGCCAACGCCATAGGTCCCGTGGCGGTCATCTATCTGATAGCCAAGGAACATGCGCTTTTCGCCCAGGCGGAAATCCCCACCTCCATGCTGGTGCTCGGCGGGTTTGGCATCGCCTTTGGCATCAGCATCCTCGGGCACAAGGTCATGGCGACCGTGGGCCAGAAGATCACCACCCTGACCAACACCCGCGGCTTTGCCGTGGACTTTGGGGCGGCCTCCACCGTGCTGGTGGCCTCGAACCTCGGCCTGCCGGTCTCCACCACCCATGCGGCCGTGGGCGGCGTGGTCGGTGTGGGGCTGGCCCGCGGTTTCAAGGCCGTGGATTTCCGGGTGCTGCTGCGCATCGTGGCCTACTGGGTGGCTACCGTGCCCATCGCCGCCCTGACCAGTATCATTTTCTTTGTGCTGCTCAAGTGGTTGTGTTACAGCTAGGCCACACTAATTTTTGAACAAACTTTCACGAGGGTAGAAATATGTCCATCAGGTTGCCGTTTTTCGGTCTTCTCGCCAAGAGGGACCCCATGGAAGGGCTGGTCGAACATTACAACAAGATCGCCGAGTGCATCGCCACCATCGACGAGTCGCTGGAATGCTATGTGGGCGGCGGGGTGTGCCGGGAGTTCGAGGAACTCACGCGGACCATTGACGAGATCGAGAACCACGCCGATGTCATCAAGCGCAACATCCGTAACCACCTGCCTCGGGGACTGTTCATGCCCGTGGAAAAACCCCTGTTCCTGAGCTACACCAAAAGCCAGGACAACATCCTGGACTCGGCCCAGGAGGCCCTGCACTGGCTGGCCATGCGCAAGGTGGATATTCCCGAGGATATTCAGAAGGATCTCATCTATCTGCTCGACGCCGTGGAGCGGACCACCATTCTGCTCGGCCCGGCGCTGGAGGCCACCATCGCCCTGGTCAACGGCGAGTCGCTGGATCGCGACGGCACCAAGAACCTCTATTGCAAGGTGCGCCGCGAGCGCGAGAATGTCCGCACCCTCAAGAACGAGCTTCAGAAATCCGTCTACGCCAAGGACATCCCGTTCAAGGACATCTACCAGATCCTGCACTTCATTGGCTGCCTGGACGACATGGCGCACAATACTGAAAATTGTGCCGACTTTCTGCGGTCCATGATCGCCCGGTAGCCCCGCGAGACATCCCGGCTCTTGCCGATCCGCCCGCATTGGCCGGGCGGGTCGGCTTTTGCTGTGTACGGCCAAAAAACGTGCCAGAAATTTGTTGAAATTGATTTTCATAATCAATATAGTGCCCTGGTGCGGAATCCGGAGGATGGGGTCCGCGCCAAGTGTGGTTGCTCTGTTTTTCCAGATCGCTTCAGGAGGTATCAATGCGTGAACCCGCCAGGTATCCCGGCGGCAGCGGACCCAAGGCGCTGGATGCCGGTTGTGGGTGCTCTGCCCATTTCGTGACCACGGTGCTGCATCAGTTTGCAGAATCGCTGGGATTTGCCATCGACGCCAAGGACCAGACCACCCGGCGCCACTCCGACGAGGTTGCGCGGGTTTCCCAGGAGCTGGCCCTGGAGCTGGGGCTGTCGGTGTCGCAGGCCGGGATCATCCATGTGGCAGGACATCTGCACGACATAGGCAAGATCGGCGTGCCTGATGCAGTGCTCGGAAAGCGCGGAGTTCTGACACCCTGCGAGTGGCAGGCCATCCGCAGACATCCCCAGGCCGGGGCAGACATCCTGCGCCCGGTGCTTTCCCTGAACAATCTCGGGGTGGTGGACATGGTCCTGCATCACCACGAGCGATACGACGGGGCAGGATACCCCTATGGCCTCAAGGGCGTTGCCATCCCGTTGGGGGCGCGTATCATCGCCCTGGCCGACTCGCTGTCGGCCATGCTCCAGGATCGTCCCTACCGCAAGTCGCGCAGCTTCGACCGGGCCCACGACGAAATCATCCGTTGTTCGGGCGCCCAGTTCGATCCGCGTGTGGTGGAGGCGTTCCGGTCGGCTGCCCCGAGGCTTGAGCCCCTGGTGGGCTGCGAGGCCGGTTCCCTGGCCGCATGACGAAAAAAAACCGGCCGGGGCGTGGCTCCGGCCGGTCTTTGAGAGTTCGTCTGCGCAGGGTCAGCGCTCGAAGACCGCGCCCCGCGAGGCAGATGTGACGAGCTTTGCGTAACGGCGCAGGAAGGGGGAGGCGATCTCCTTGACCACGGGCTTGAAGGTGCTGCGTCGCTTCTCAAGCTCTGCGTCGTCCACCAGCAGGGTGATGGACCGGGCCGGAATGTCGATGGCGATTTTGTCGCCGTCGCGGATCAGGCCCACCGGGCCGCCTGCGGCCGCTTCGGGCGAGACATGGCCGATGGCCGCGCCACGGGTGCCGCCCGAAAACCTGCCGTCAGTGATCAATGCCACGGACTCGCCAAGGCCCATGCCCGCAATGGCCGAGGTGGGCGTGAGCATCTCGCGCATGCCCGGCCCGCCCCTTGGACCTTCGTAAAGAACCACCACCACGTCTCCAGCCTTGATCTCGCCGCCCATAATGGCCTGCACGCTTTCCTCCTCGGAGTGGAAGACCCTGGCAGTGCCGGTGTTGACCATCATCTCCGGGGCCACGGCCGACTGCTTCACGCAGCACCCCTCGGGCGCGATGTTGCCGTAGAGGATGGCGATGCCGCCCTCTTCGGAATAAGGGGCGTCCACGGACCGGACAATGTCATGGTTGAGGACCTTGGCATCAAGCTCCTTGAGGTTCTCGCCCAGGGTCTTGCCGGTGACGGTCATCACGTCGAGGTGGAGCAGGTCGCGCTTGACCAGCTCGCTCATGACGCCGGGGATGCCGCCCGCCTCGTTGAGATCCTCTATGTAGTGCGGCCCGGCCGGGGAGAGCTTGCAGAGGTTGGGCGTCTTCTTGCTGATCTCGTTGAACATTTCAAGGTGCAAATCCAGTCCTGCCTCGGCAAAGAGGGCGGGCAGGTGCAGGGTGGTGTTGGTGGAGCAGCCAAGGGCCATGTCCATGGTCACGGCGTTATGCACGGATTTTTCCGTGACGATGTCGCGTGGACGGATGTTGCGCTCGAGCATTTCCATGACCTGCATTCCGCTCCGCTTGGCCAGCCGAACCCTGGCCGACATCACTGCCGGAATGGTGCCGTTGCCCGGCAGGGCCAGACCGATGGACTCGGACAGACAGTTCATGGAGTTGGCCGTGAACATGCCTGCGCACGAGCCGCAGGTGGGGCAGGCGGTCTCCTCCAGGGCGGCCAGTTCTGCCTCGTCCATGGCCCCGGTTCTGACACGCCCCACGCCCTCGAAGACCGTGATCAGGTCCGCGCTCTTCCTGCGGCCCGCCAGCATGGGGCCGCCCGAGACGATGACGGCCGGTATGTTCAGGCGCAGGATGGCCATGAGCATGCCGGGCACGATCTTGTCGCAGTTGGTGATGCAGACCAGGGCGTCGAAGGGATGGGCCGTGGCCATGATTTCCACCGAGTCGGCGATGATCTCGCGGCTGGGCAGGGACATGCGCATTCCCTCGTGGTTCATGGCCAGCCCGTCGCACACGCCGATGGCCGGAAATTCCAGGGGGGTGCCGCCTGCCATGCGGACGCCGTCCTTGACGGCTTTGGCTATGGTGTGGAGATGGACATGACCCGGGATAATCTCGTTGGCGCTGTTGCACACGCCGATGAGGGGGCGGGCCAGCTCCTCCCTGGTCAGGCCGCTGGCGTGGAGAAGCGAACGGTGCGGGGCTTTTTCCAGCCCGGCGGTCATAATCTTGCTGCGCATGGGGTGACTCCTTCGTTGGTCGAAATGCGGACGGCTACTTCACCGCCAACGCTGGCGGCTGTCAACCTCTTTGGACGTTCCCTCAGAGGTCAGGCCGGAGGAGCCATGTGACGGATCGGCGGCGGTCCGGTGAAGATCGTGCCGTGCGCCTGTCGGTCATTGCAACAGATCTCCTTGCATTTTCAAAGTATTTTTGTAAATATTCGGATATTGGTCAAGACTGGGCCCTCCCGATTATAATGGATTCAGATGAAGACCTGGGGGACGGCCAGGTTTCGGCATCCGGCCGGTCAACACAGAGGCGCTCCCGATCGGGAAGGACGGAGACGCAACGCAAGTCGAGCAGGAGGAATCGCTTGAAAGTCGGAACGAGGTTGTATTTGATGGCGGGGGTCATGGCGTTTGCGCTGGTGGCGCTGACCTATTACGAGTCCCGCGTCGCGGGCAACGCGGTGGAAGGGCTGCGCGAGGTCTATGAGGACCGTGTGCTGCCCCTTGAGCAGCTCAAGATCATTTCGGATATGTACGCCGTGAATATCGTGGACATCACCCACAAGGTGCGCGGGGGCATGTTGCCCTGGAACCAGGGCGTCGAGGCCGTGCGCGAGGCCCGGCGCGAGATCGATCGGCAACTCTCGGCCTATCTCTCCACCCGGCTGACCGCAGAGGAGGCGCGGCTGGTGGACGCCCTCAAGGCCCGCATGGCTCCGGCCGATGCGCTGGTGGCCGAACTGGAATCCATTCTGGCCCGGCAGGACAGGGGTGCCCTGGGCGAGCTGGCGGACAGGCGGCTCTATCAGGTCATCGACCCGCTTACCGTGGAATACGGCAGACTGATCAGTCTGCAACTCAAGGTGGCCGCCGAGGTGTACGGGGAAAACCGTGCCGACTATGAACTGAGCAGGACGGTTTCCGCCATCGTCGTCATCCTGGCAGTACTCATTTCGCTGGGGCTGGCCGTACTGATCATCTCCCGTTTGCTGGCCCAACTCGGGGGCGAGCCGGATGTCATCGCCGGATATGTGGGAACCATCGCCCGGGGCGACCTGACCGTGGATCTGCGCACGGATCGGAAGACCGAGTCCGGCGTGTTCAGATCCCTCAAGGAAATGCACGGCACACTTACGGAAATTATTGATAAGGTCAACCACGGGGCCGAGAACGTCACCACCGGCAGCGAGGAAGTGTCTTCGGCCAGCCAAGCCCTGGCCCAAGGCGCGTCGCATCAGGCGGCCAATGTGGAAGAGGTCTCCTCCAGCATGGAGCAGATGGCCACCAACATCGCTGCCAACACCGACGGCGCCCGGCGCACCCGCGAGATCGCCGGTCAGGCGGCGGACAAGGCCGCCAGGGGTGGCGAGGCTGTCAGGGACACGGTGACGGCCATGCGCGACATTGCCGAGAAAATATCCATCATTGAGGAGATCGCCCGCCAGACCAACCTGCTGGCGCTCAACGCGGCCATCGAGGCGGCCAGGGCCGGGGAGCACGGCAAAGGGTTTGCCGTGGTGGCTGCCGAGGTGCGCAAGCTGGCCGAGCGCAGCGGTTCGGCCGCAGCCGAGATCGGCGAACTTTCGGGTTCGAGCGTACGCGTTGCCGAGGAGGCCGGGTCGCTCCTTGATGAAATCGTTCCGGCCATCAACCAGACGGCCGAGTTGGTGGACGAGATCGCCTCGGCCAGCGCGGAGATGGACTCCGGGGCGCGACAGATCAGCGAGGCCCTGCATCAGCTCGACGGGCTCATCCAGCAGAACGCCTCGGCCTCCGAAGAGCTGGCTTCCACCAGCGAGGAGCTGGCTGCCCAGGCCGAGCAGCTCATCGAAATCATGAGCTTCTTCCGCCTGGACGCCGTGGCGTCCAGGAGGCGCACGGCCCAGGGCCGGATGCCGGTCCGCGCCCTGCCCGCTGCCCCGGCCAGGGAGCGGGAAGCGGAATTCGAGCGCTACTGAGCACTAACAACGGACCCGCCGCGAGGCGGGTCCGCTCGTTCCGGGCCCAGGCAACCCGCCGGTCTACCGTGTATGGCAGGCCCTGCAGCAGTATTTGCAGCCGTCCACGTTGACGAAGACCCTCCTCGCTTCGGCCACCGCGTCAAAGCAGTCCCGATGCCAGCCCAGGGGTATCCGGTTCCTCGGCTGCGGGGCAAATTGGCATGTTGTCTCGTGGACCTCACGTTCTCCGGTGCGCTGGGCGTTGGTGTTCAAGACGTATTCTGGCATCCACAGCTCCTTGGTTTGACCCGGACTGGCATCCCTCTATGTTGCATGTATAGAGTGTCCGTCATAAAAATCAACTGCCAATGCTGTGTCGACGCCCGCGTCTCCGGCGGAGTGTGCCGGGCCATCGCTGTTTCCAAAGGCCCGCGCTTTTGATAGGGAGTGACGATCGGCCGCCGTCGGGCGCGGCCGGGCTGAAAACGGGGAGAGCAATGAGGATAGCCGTCATCGGCGGGTACGCGCCGTCTCTGATCAATTTTCGCGGGCCTCTGCTGGCCCGGATGGTGGCCTTGGGCCATGAGGTCCACGGGCTGGCTCCGGCCCATGTCCCGGATGTGGGGCCGCAGCTTGAGGCCCTGGGAGCGGACTATCACCGTATCCCGCTTTCCCGCCGCGGCATGAATCCCCTGGCCGACATCGGGGCCTTGCTCCATATCAAGCAGGCGCTTCAACGTATCCGGCCGGACATGGTCCTCTCCTACACCTTCAAGCCCGTTGTCTACGGCTCCCTGGCGGCGCGCATGGTCTGGGTGGGAGAGAGAAAGCGCGTCTACGCCATGATCACCGGCCTGGGCTACGCCTTCACCGAGGAGCCGGCCGGGCTCAGGCGGCGCATTCTCTTCAACGTGGCCAAGGGCATGTACCGCTCGGGCATCAACGCCTGCGACGGGATCATCTTCCAGAATCCAGATGATGAGAATTTTTTTCAAAGGCTCGGGGTCGTGCCGGAGCGGGTGGCCACCACGGTGGTGGGCGGCTCGGGCGTGGATCTGGACCATTATGCCGTGGCCCCATTGCCCCAGGAGACGGTGTTTCTGTGTCTCTCCAGGCTCCTCAAATCCAAGGGCGTCGGTTTGTTCGCCGAGGCGGCCGCCCGGCTCAAGGCGCGACATCCCGGAGCCGTGTTCCGGCTGGCCGGGCCTCTTGAGAGCGGGGGCGATGCCGTCACCCCGGACGAGATCGCTGCCTGGCGGCGCGACGGAGCCCTGGAAGTGCTGGACCCGGTGGACGACGTGCGCCCGCTCCTGGCCGGGGCATCCGTGTACGTGCTGCCCAGCCACTACCGCGAGGGCGTGCCCCGCTCCATTCTTGAGGCCATGAGCATGGGCCGGGCTGTTGTCACCACCGATGCGCCGGGCTGCCGGGAGACCGTTGAGCCAGGCCTAAACGGATTTCTTGTGCCGCCCAGGGACGTAGAATCCCTGACCCAAGCCATGGAGCGGTTCATCCTCGATCCTGCCCTGGCCCGGACCCTGGGCGCCGCCAGCCGGGCCAGGGCCGAAGCGCGTTTTGACGTCAACCGGGTCAACGACGCCATCCTGGCTTTCATGGGCCTGCTCCCTGGCGGGCCGGGAGCGGAACCCGGTCGCGAGGCCGGAGCCGGGGCCGAGGCATGAAGAGGCTTTTCGATCTGGTCGCGGCAGGCGCGGCCCTGCTCCTCCTCTGGCCGGTGCTGGCCGTCCTGGCCTTGGTCGTTCGTCTCGCTCTGGGGTCCCCGGTATTCTTCCGCCAGGTCCGGCCCGGCCTGCACGGCAGCCCCTTCACCATCATCAAATTCCGCACCATGCGCCATGCCGAGGGGCGCGACGGCAAGCCGCTGCCCGACTGCGAGCGGCTGACCCGGTTTGGCCGTTTTCTGCGGGCCACCTCGCTGGACGAGCTGCCCGAGTTGATCAACGTCCTGCGCGGCGACATGTCCCTGGTGGGACCCAGGCCGCTGCTCATGGCTTATCTCGACCGCTATTCGCCGCGGCAGGCGCGTCGCCACGAGGTGCGGCCCGGCATCACCGGCTGGGCCCAGGTCAACGGGCGCAATGCCATTTCCTGGGAAGAGAAATTGGAGTACGATGTGTGGTATGTGGACAACCGTTCCCTGGCACTGGACCTGAAAATCCTCTGGATGACGCTGGGATCGGTCTTCAGGGCCGATGGGGTCTGCCAGCCGGGCCACGCCACTACGGAGGAATTCATGGGCAACGCCGACAAGCCCGAAGACAAGGAGGGACACCGATGAACATCACCCGCATCCTGCTGCCCGTGGACGGCTCGCGTTTTTCTGACGCTGCCGCGGACATGGCCATGGACATGGCCGCCAGCTTCAACGCGTCCGTCGTGCTCCTGCATGTGCGCAAGACCGTGCCCACCGGCCTGGGCCAGCCCAATGCCGACGAACTCCTGGAGTACCTGACCAAAAACGCCGAGGTGGTCATGGCCCATTATCGCGGCAGGCTGGACAACGCCAGGATCGACTACATCGATCTGGTCGTCGGAGGCGGTGTCGCCGATGTCATCGCCAACGTGGCCGAGGTGGAGAAGTGCGACCTCGTGGTCATGGGCTCCAAGGGCAAGTCCAACCTTGAAGGACTCATCCTCGGCTCGGTCACTCACAAGGTACTCAATATCGCCCACTGCCCCGTACTGGTGGTCAAGTAGGTTCGCCGCCGCCCTGGGCGGGGCCAGGAGGCACGGGCTCCGCCGCCTGGACCGCCGGACCGGGACCGCATCCGTCTGACGGGCGGACGGGCATCAAGTATCTGGACATTTGTGTTGATCACGCCCCAGGTAAGCGGGTAACACGGACCCATGGCGCCGCCTCGCCTTTTACGCCGAGTAGCATCGGGCTGAATTCCGGCCCCGGCCCCAGGCGGCAGAACCGGCCCGCTGCCGGAAACCCCAGACGGAGGAAAGGTATGAGCATCCCGGTATTCAACTGCAAGAACGCGGACGACGTGATGAAGGCGGTCAGCGATTATGACGTGAGCTTCATCCAGTATTGGTTCGTGGACATCCTGGGCACGCTGAAGAGCTTCCAGCTCACGCCAAGCGAGCTTGAGGCGTCCTTTGAGGAGGGCATGGGGTTCGACGGTTCGTCCATCCTCGGATTTTGCCGCATCGATGAGTCGGACATGGTTGCCATGCCCGATCCGACCACCTTCCAGATATGCTCCTGGCGGCCCGCGGAACGCCCGGTGGCGCGCATGTTCTGCGACGTGGTCAATCCCGACGGCTCGCCCTTTGCCGCCGACTCCCGCTATGTGCTCAAGCGGGTCATGGGCATGGCGGCGGAAAAGGGCTACACCTTCTACGTCGGCCCGGAACTTGAATTCTTCCTCTTTGCCGATGATCAGGACACCCAGGTGCTGGACTCGGGCGGCTACTTCGACGCCCCGCCCCTGGATCTGGGCAACAACATCCGCCGCGACATCATCTTCGCCCTGGGGGCCATGGGCATTCAGGTGGAGTATTCCCATCACGAGGTGGCTCCGTCCCAGCACGAGATCGATCTGCGCTACCAGGACGGGATGATCATGGCGGACACGGCCATGACCTATCGGGTGGTGGTCAAGGAGACCGCCCGCAAACACGGCTGCTACGCCACCTTCATGCCCAAGCCCATCTTCGGCGAAAACGGTTCGGGCATGCATGTCCACCAGTCCCTGTTCAAGAACGGTCGCAACGTCTTCTACGACGCAAGCGACGAGTACAATCTCTCGCCCGAGGGCAAGTCCTACATCGCAGGCATCCTCAAGCACGCGCCCGAGTTCGTGGCCGTGACCAACCAGTGGGTCAACTCCTACAAGCGGCTGGTTCCCGGCTACGAGGCCCCGGTCTACATCGCCTGGGCCAGGCGCAACCGCTCCGCCCTGGTCAGGGTGCCCATGTACAAACCGGGCAAGGAGGCGGCCACCCGCATGGAGCTGCGCTGCCCGGACCCGGCGGCAAATCCCTATCTCTGCTTTGCCGTGCAGCTCGCCTCGGGCCTCAAGGGCATCGAGGAGAATTATGTGCTGCCCGATCCGGTGGAGGAGGACATCTTCGCCATGAACGACCGGACCCTCAAGCGTAACAAAATCAAGGCCCTGCCAGGCTCCCTGTACGAGGCCGCCACGGTTCTGCGTAAATCCGCCTTCATGAAGGAGGTGCTCGGCGAGCACCTGCATACCGCTCTGGTGGAGAACAAGCTGGCCGAATGGGACGAATACCGCACCCAGGTCACAGAGTATGAACTGGACAAATACCTTCCCATTCTCTGATTCTATCCGCGCCATTGCATGACAAAAGGCCCTTCGCGCACGAAGGGCCTTTTGCTTTTTTGGCGTGTCGGCAGGGAAGGCTATGCGTCCTTGGCCACGGCGAAGCCCTGGGGCTGAAGGCCGGTGGAGGCGGGGGTGCCGGCGATGCGGGCCAGGAAGTTGTCTCCCAGCTTGGTGATGTGCTCGCTGACGCCGTCGAAGTAGTTGAAGTGCTCCTGCTCCTCTTCAATGAGGGTCTCGAAGAGCTTGACGCTGATGCTGTCGCCGTTTTCCCTACAGGTCAGCAGGAACTGGTTGTATACGTCGATGGTCACATCTTCCAGGTCGGCGGAGAATCCGAAGATTTCCTGGACCGCCTGATTGCGGACCGTCTTGGCGTCCGCTTCGCTCACCGGCTCGCCGCCCAGCTCCTTGACCCGCTCGGCGAGCATCTCGGCATGACGCATCTCGTCGATGGCGATGAGCTTCAGATTCTTGGCCAGATCGCCGTAGTCCATGGCGTCCAGGCCATAGTGCTGGTTCATGTACTGCGAGATGGCGGTCAGCTCCATGGCCCTGGCCTTGTTCAGTACCTCGATCACCTTTCCGCGTCTGGTTTCCTTGTCTTTGGTCATGATTCCCGTCCTTGGTTGTCGATTATGGTTTGGGGATGCTCTGGGACCACCGATACCATGGTCGGGGCCAGGGGCGCAATGTGCCGCCGCCTCCGCCACGCCACGCGGCCGGGTGCAAAGCCGGGATGTCGGTCTGCGGGGGGGGCGGTGCAAAGGGAGCTTTACGGTCCGTGAGGTGCTGCTTGTGACATCTTCCTGTGATTTCGGGCAGGTGCATGGTCGCAGCCAAAGTGGCCCGGCATTTGCTCAAGGCGGCATGTCGGCGGCGGACCGTGCCTGCGGGCAGGCGGCCTTCGGCGAAAAAATCACTTTGAGGAGAACGGCTATGGCAGAGAATGTTGCGCAAGAAAGAGACGATGTGGTGGTGGACAAGGCTACCAGCTCGTGGTCCGACCTCTGGAAGAAAGAGGATTACTGGGCCATCTGGCTGGGCTTTTTGATCCTGATCATCGGTTCCGTCATCTATTTCAATAACGAACCGGCCGGGATGCGGGATAAATTCGCCGAGGCCAACGCCATCATGGAGGCCGAAGCGGCCAAGGCGCCCTTCAAGACCGTGGCCTGGTATGAGGCCCAGACGGCCAAGGAGCGGATCAAGGCCAGGGACGGCGCTCTGGCAAAGAGCATCTCGGCCTATCTGGCAAAACCCAAGAAGTGGTCCAGCAATCCTTTGGATTCCCTGATCCTTTCCAAAGAGCAGGCCGACGCCATGAACGCCGCGGCCATGCCTGCGTACGAGGCCGCGGCTGCAGCGGCCGTGCAGGCCAAGACCACGGCCCTGGCCGCCCAGGCCGCTGCCGGGCAGGCCGGATTCAAGGACGCGGCCCTCAACGCCAAGGCTTCGTCCCAGATTGAGGAGTGGCTCAAGCTGCGGACCAAGGCCTCCTCGGCCAAGGGCAAGACCACAAACAAGCCGTACAACCTGATCCCCGGCCTGCTTCTGCTCCTGGTGGTCTTTGGCGCGGTCTTCGCCGTGGGCATGCAGTTTATCGACGGCTCGGGCGCTGCCTTCTTCAAGGGGTTCGGCTTCGTTTTCGGCATTGCGTTCATCGCCTATGTGCTGGCGGGGCAGAAGACCATGGCCTACTACGGCATCGGCGACGCTGCCTGGGCCATCGCCCTTGGCATGATCATCTCCAACACCGTGGGCACGCCCAACTGGGCCAAGAAGGCTTTGCAGGTCGAGTTCTTCATCAAGGCCGGTCTGGTGCTGCTTGGCGCCGAGGTGCTCTTCAACAAGATCGTGGCCATCGGCATCCCCGGCATCTTTGTGGCCTGGGTGGTCACCCCGGTGGTGCTCATCACCACCTTCATCTTCGGCCAGAAGGTGCTCAAGATCAAATCCAAGACCCTGAACATGGTCATCTCCGCCGACATGTCCGTGTGCGGCACTTCGGCGGCCATCGCCACAGCCGCAGCCTGCAAGGCCAAGAAGGAGGAGCTGACCCTGGCCATCGGCCTGTCCCTGGTCTTCACCGCCATCATGATGGTGGTCATGCCCATCATCATCAAGGCCACCGGCATGCCCTACATTCTGGGCGGCGCCTGGATGGGCGGCACCATCGACGCAACCGGCGCGGTGGCCGCTGCCGGAGCCTTCCTCTCCGAGAAAGCTTTGTATGTGGCCGCTACCATCAAGATGATCCAGAACGTGCTCATCGGCATGACTGCCTTCGGTGTGGCCGTGTATTGGTGCACCAAGGTCGAGTGCGTCGAGGGCCAGCGCGTCAGCGCCATGGAAATCTGGCACCGCTTCCCCAAGTTCGTGCTGGGCTTTTTGACCGCATCCATCGTCTTTTCGATGGTTTACAGCGTGATGGGTTCGGATGTGGGCTTCACCATGGTTGACCAGGGCGTGCTGCGCGGCTTCTCCGGCCCGCTGCGCGGCTGGTTCTTCTGCCTGTCCTTTGCCGCCATCGGACTGGCCACCAACTTCCGCGAGCTGCGCCCCTACTTCAAGGGCGGCAAGCCGCTGATCCTGTACGCATGCGGCCAGGGCTTCAACCTGTGCCTGACGCTGCTGATGGCCTACATCATGTTCTACCTGGTGTTCCCGGACATCACGGCCAGCATCTAATCCATAGAACCTACTGCCCTCACCCCACAGGCCGGAGGGGTTCGCGAAATCCTTCCGGCCACCCGTTTCCCCGCCATGGCGGGGAAGCGGGAAGGGCGGGCGGATGCAGGGAGAAGCGCGATGACAACAGTGACGGAAACGACCGGAAGCGGCCTGATGGCGGACCACAGCCTTGGCGTCAGATGGGCCGCGCTGGCCCTGGTGGCGGCGTTGGTCTGGGGGTTCATGTTTGTGGCCGGACCGCGGCTGGCCGCGAGCGTGCCTGCCCTGGGTAGCTTGGCCGCCTTTGTCAATGAGACGGGTATCGAGACGGGCGCCTACTACTACACCAGCGTCGAGATAGTGGGCCACGCCGACCACAATGCGCGCAGCACCATCGAGTATCAACCCCACGGTCCGGGGCCGGAGTAGCCCGCCGGGCTCAATCGGCCGGATCGAACATGGTCTCTATGAGGCGCGAGGCTCCGGTCAGAAAGAGGATGGTCCGGGGCACGACCCCGAGAAAGAAGGCGAACTGCTCGCCCTCGGTCTGGCCAAGGCCCGCGTGCGAATAGAGGGCGAAAAAAAGGAACATGGCCAGAGCGAAGAGCATTGCAAGGGGCAGGGCGGTGGCGATGCGGGAGAGAAGCGCCCGGCCGTCTATGCGCCCGCGCAGACGCAGGACGATGGCCGCTGCCGATCGCAGCACCCCGGTCCAGGACTGGACAAAGGCGTCGGCTGTGGCGACACCGACCATGCCGGACACCAGCAGCGCAAGGACGAGCTCTGACATAGGCGCTCCCCGGCGGATACGTTTCCACCTCTTGCATGGAGCTTACGTTTATTGAAGCGGCGGCGTCAAGTCGGGCTTGACGTGGCCCGTGTTCTGGTTCTACAGAGCGCCGAGGCGACCAGATGCGATTTCCCAGACCCCACTCCCTGCAAAGCAAATTTCTCATCGGGCTGATTGCGACCTCTCTGGTCATCGGCGGGATTCTCTACGCCGTGTTCTCCTACTACATGGGCAAGCTGCTCGAAGGCGAGGTCCACGCCAAGGCGAGCATGGTTTTGGCCCAGGTGGACTCGGTCCAGAGCTATGTGCGCCACGTCCTGCGCCCCGCCATGTACGTCAAGCTGCCGGATGCCTTCGTCATCGAGGCCATGTCCAGTTCCTATATCTCGCGGCGGGTCATGAGCCGCATTTCGGACGGTTCCACGCACCATGTCTATCGCCGTGTGGCCATCGGGGCGCGCAATGAGGATTTCGAAGCCAACGAACTCGAGCGCAGTCTGGTGGCCCGATTCCAGAAGGACAGGGCCGCGCAGATCTGGCACGGTTACGAGAATATCGACGGTGTGCGCCACTTTGTCATGGCCAGGCCCGTGGTTTTCAGGGAGGAATGCCTGCGCTGCCACGGGACCGTGGAGGACGCCCCTGTGGAACTGGTGGAGCGCTACGGCGACCGGGGATTTGGCCATGAGGCGGATACCGTGGGCGGGGTGGATTTCGTGGGGCTGCCGGTGACCGCCTCCGTGGCCCGCATCCACGGGGCCATCACCACCTATGCCATTGTCTTCGCCTTGGCCGCTCTCTTCTATTTCGTTGCCACCAACATCATTTTCAAGCGCATCGTGGCCAACAGCGTACGCACCCTGACCACCAGCTTTCGCCGCAATTTCCAGGACGACACGAGCATGGCCCTGTATCGCGAGGTGGAGCGGGGCGACGAGATTCACAAGATAACCGCAGGCATCGAGCGGTTGAGCGACTACCTTTACGAGACGCGCCAGAAGCTCCAGAACTACGCCACCAACCTCGAAACCATGGTCGAGGAGCGCACCAGCGAGCTGGCCCGGCTGGCCCAGGCCCGGCAGTCGGACGTGGAGATGTTCGCCCGGCTCCTGGCGGGCTCAAGCCGCAGCCAGTCGCGGCGGGAGCTTTGGCGGGCCACCCTGCCCCTCATTGCCGAGCGTTTCGACCTTGAACGCACTGTCCACCTCTGCGCCCTGTCCACCAACCGCCATTACTCATGGCCCGAATCCGACGAGCCGCCGGCCCTGCCCGAGGATTGGGTTTCGCTGCTTTCGGAGTCGCGTCCGCTCATTGAGGCGGATCGCGCCTTCATTCCGGAAGAATCCTCGCCCGGCAGCGCCGAGGGGCTGCTCTGCCTCTACCACAAGCCCGGCCGCTCCTTCTGCGCCCAGGACCGGGCCGTGCTCATCGCCATCGGCCGCCAGCTCGGCATCGCTGCCGAAAACTTCGCGGCCCTGGACAGCATCATGCGGCATAACGCCAACCTTCAGGCCGTATTCGAGGGCATCACCGAGCCGCTGCTGCTGGCAGACAGCTCCGGCTCGCCCATTGTGGTCAACGAGGCTGCCCGCGCCCTCTCGCGTGATCTCTCCGGGGGGGCGTCTGACAGCGGCAACATCATCGGGCTTTTGTGCGGCATGGGCGGGCAGACCGGCGATTGCGACATATCCCGCTCCATCGGCATGGATCAGGTGCTCTCGCGGGAGGTGGCGCTGCCCGGCGGCCGAAGCTTCTCCCTGAGCATCTATCCCGTTCTCGCCAACGGGGCGGACGAAAGCGGCCGGGCCGTGGTCTACGTGCATGAGACCACGCGCCAGAAAAGGCTTCTGGCCCAGATGAACCAGGCAGAGAAGATGGCCACCGTGGGCAAGCTCGCCTCGGGTCTGGCCCACGAGATCAACAATCCCCTGGGCGTCATCCTGTGCTACGGCGAGCTGCTGCGCACCAGCGTCCCCCAGGGACAGCCCTCGGACGATGTGGAGGTCATCCTCAAGCACACCCGCCAGGCCCAGAGCGTCCTCAGGAATCTGCTCAATTTCGCCCGCCCCAAGGTGGCTACGGACAAGGCCGTGGACATGGTCCCGGTGGTCCGCTCGGTGGTCGATGTCTTCCGCATCCAGGCCGAGAAGCAGGGGGTGCGTATCGAGGTGGCCGTGGACGGCCCCGTGCCCCCGGTCAACGCCGAGCCCCAGGCCGTGGAGCACATCATGGCCAACCTGTTGCTCAATGCCCTGGACATGGTGCCCGAGAGCGGCGGTCAGGTTTTCATCGAGCTCGGCCACGATCCCGGTGCGTCAGACGTGGTGCTCAAGGTCTCGGACAACGGAGCGGGTATTGCGGCCGATCACCAGCCATTCATTTTCGACCCCTTCTACACCACCAAGGAGGTCAACAAGGGATCGGGCCTGGGGCTGGCCGTGGTCTTCGGCTTCATGAGCGATCTGGGCGGCTCCATCGTGGCCGGCAACCTCCATCCCGAGGAGGACCCCGGGCGCGAGGGCAGCCCGGCAGGGGCCGTGTTCACCCTGCGTTTTCCCGCCGCTTCGCAACCGCAGGAGGAGGCGTGATGGATACTCCCGTGCCCGAGATACTGGTGGTGGACGATCAGGCGGACTTCGCCAGGGGACTCAAACGGCTCATTGAAGGCCATTTCGCCGATGTCCGTGTGCATCTGGCCCTGTCGGGCGATCAGGCCCTGGCCCGGCTCGGGCGCGGGCCGGTGGACCTGATGATCACCGATCTTCAGATGCCCGGCATGTGCGGGATCGACCTGATCCGCAAGGCCCTGTCCGAATCCCCCGCCCTGTCCGTGGTCATGCTCACGGCCCACGGTTCCATCGAGACGGCGGTGGACGCGCTCAAGGCCGGGGCCTACGATTTCGTGACCAAGCCCATCGAGCCGGACGCGCTCTTCCGCGTGGTGGCCAAGGGGCTTGAGCGCAGCCAGTTGCTGCGCGAAAACCGTCGCCTGAGAAACCGGCTGGAGTTGCACAAGGACAGGCTCATCGGCGATAGCCCGGCCATGGAGCAGCTCAAGCAGTCCCTGGCCGCCGTGGCCGCAACCGACTATACCGTGCTCATTCTCGGCGAATCGGGCACGGGCAAGGAGGTGGTGGCGGGCATGGTTCGCGACCTGAGCGCCCGCGCCCACAAGCCCTTTGTCACCGTCAACTGCACGGCCATCCCGGAGAACCTGCTCGAAAGCGAGCTCTTCGGCCATGTCAGGGGCGCCTTCAGCGGTGCGGACAAGGACCGCGAGGGACTCTTCGTCAAAGCCCACACCGGCACCATCCTCCTTGACGAGATCGGCGACATCCCGCTGGAGACCCAGGCCAAGTTGCTGCGGGTACTCCAGGAAGGCGAGGTGCGCCCCGTTGGCTCGGACCGCGCCCGCAAGGTCGATGTCCGGGTCATCGCCTCCACCAATCAGGACCTGCAGGCGCGTATCGCAGCGGGTTCGTTCCGCAGCGACCTGTATCATCGTATCAATGTTCTCTGTCTGACCCTGCCCCCCCTGCGGGAGCGCCAGGGCGACATCGCGCTCCTGGCGCGTTACTTTTTGCTCAAGGCGTGCAGCGAACTGGGGCTTCCCGACAAGGAGTTGGACCCGGCCACGCTGGGCCGCCTCGCAGCCCAGGAATGGCCCGGAAACGTCCGCGAGCTGCAAAACGCCATGCGCAAGCTGGCCGTGTTTGGTCCGGCTGGAGATCCTGCTGCGCCGTCCTCGGCCGGGGCCGAGTTGCCGCCCTTCAAGGAGGCCAAGGCCGGGATGGTTGACGGTTTCACGGCCAACTACGTGCGCGAGGCCCTGCGCCAGAGCGGCGGCAATATCTCCCAGGCGGCCCGGCTCTCCGGCCTCTCCCGGGTGGCGGTGCAGAACATGCTCGCCCGCTTCGACATCGATCCCGACGAATTCCGCCAACCATGAGCGTGGGATGGGAACCCGGTTTCTCCTCAAGGCGCTGGGTTGAGCAGGTGCGTTTGCGCTGCGTCGCTCTTACCGGGCCTCTTGAATTGCTGGGCCGGGGCGTGTAACACGCTGGGAAGATCAAATCCCGGGGGTTTCATGCAGGTCCGAGATCATTCCGTGTCGCTCAGGCTGGCCGCAGAGGCCCGGTTCATTCTCCTGGTCCAGGGGGTGGTGGAGCAGGGGGCGGCTGCCTTTGGTCTTGATAGAGGCAAGGCGCTGCGGCTGACCATGGCCGCCGAGGAGCTTCTTTCCCATCTGGCCGAGACCTCGGCCGGGGTTGCCGTGGACCTGACCCTGACCCCTGGCGGCTGGTGCGTCCGCGCCGATTTCTCCTTTGTCGCCGATCCGTCCGATCTGTGGGCCATGAACCTTGCGGCCCGCGAGGACATAGGGCCGGGCAGGTCCATGGACCGCCTGGGGCTGCTTCTGGCCGCGCGCATGTCCGACGGCTTCGAGATCAGGCTCGACGGCCGCGTGGTGCACCTGGAGCTGCGTCAGGACCATGCCTATGAGGCGGTGACGCCGCGTCCGGTCCGGGCTGCGGACGCCAGGGGCGAGGTCCGCGTGGTGGACGACCCGGAGCCCGCCCTGATTCGCGAGGCGTGCGCCCTGGCCGTGGACCATTATCCCGCCCACCTGGTCAACGAGACTTTTTTCACTCCGGGCAAGGCCGTCCAGATGGCGGACCGGGGGGACATGACCGTGGCCCTGGCCGTGGACGGCACGGGTGCCCCGGCCGGGCTCATGACCTGGCGCTCGCCCTCCGAGCGTAGCGTTGGATTCTGCGGGCCGTATGTCTTTGTCCGCGGCGGGGGCACGGCCGGGAAGCTGGAGGAGTGGATGTTTGCCGCGGTGGCGCGGACCAGGGCGGTGAGCCTGTTCAGCGAGCTGGCCACCGCCGACCTGACGGCTGAGAATTATGAACTCCTGGGGCGGCTCCCCCTGGGGCGGCCGGGGCTTCGGGGCGCCATGCCGGCTGACGGGGCCGGGCAGGAGGGTGTCGAGCTGGACATCCTGTTCCGCCATCTTCGCGAGGATTCGGGCCGGGCGGTCTGGACCCATCCGGCCTTGCGCCCCTTTCTGGAGGCGGCCTACGACCAGCTGGTGCTCATGCGCGATATCCGCGAGGTGGACCACGCGGGAGCGGACCTGCCTGAGCGCAGCGTCTTTTCGGCCCGGCTGCGGCCCGAGCTGGGCATAGCCACCCTGGCCCCCATGGTGGCGGGCCGGGACGCGGATCAGGCCGTGGCCGATCATGTGCGCACCCTGACCCACGACGGCTATCGCAGTATTCTTTTCCGGCTCGACCTCGCCCATGGCTGGCAGGCGGCCCTGGCCGGTTCCCTTGTCCGGGGCGGATTCGCGCCCAGGCTGGTGCTGCCTGACGCGGGCAAGTCGGACATGGTGGTGTTCCTGCATGGCTGACCTCGACCTGCGGCGACTGGTTCCGGCTCATGTCCGAAGCTTCGAGTCCTACCGGCCGAGCAACCCTGACAGGGAGCTGATGCGCCTGTACGGCGTGGACCATCTCCACCGCCTCAACAACAACGAAAACGCTCTGGGGCCGCCGCCAGCAGTGCGCGAGGCGGTGGAATCCTTCCCGTCCGGGGTCGTGACGGTCTATCCCAACGGCGATTGTTTTGACCTGCGTCACAGTCTGGCCGGGCGTTTCGGCAAGGACCCCGAACGGTTCCTGGTGGGCAACGGTTCCTGCGAGGTCATCGCCAGCGTGATCAAGGCTTTTTGCGGGGAGGGCGACAACATCGTCACCGCGGACCGCACCTTTGCGGTCTACGAGTGGGTTGCCGAGTTCTCGGGCATCAAGGCGCGGCTGATCCCGCTTCGGGACATGGCGTTTGATCCGCGGGGCATGCTTGATGCCATGGACGAGCGGACCAAGATCCTCTTTGTCTGCAATCCCAACAATCCCACCGGCACCTACTGGGACCGGGCGACCATGGACGCCTTCCTGGACGAGGTGGACGGCCGGGCCGTGGTGGTCATCGACGAGGCGTACTTCGAGTATGTGGACAGGGAGGACTACCCGGACGGCATGGCGTTGATGGAGCGCCACCCCAATGTCATCGTCTTTCGGACCTTCTCCAAGATGTATGCCCTGGCTGCCCTGCGCGTGGGCTACCTGTGCGGCTCGGCCGCTGTGGTGGACATGGTCCGGCGCACCCATGTGGTCTATTCGGTCAATACCCTGGCCCAGCGTTGCGCCGAGGCCGCCTTGCGCGACGACGCCCCGTTCATCGCGGCGACCCGGACCATGGTGCGGGAGGCTCGCGAACGGCTCTGTCCCATGTTCGACGCCATGGGGCTTGAATACATTGCCAACGAGGGGAACTACCTGATGGTCCGCGTGCCCATGCCCGACACGCTCATGTACCGCAAGCTGATGCGCGAGGGGATCATGGTCAGGACCATGACCGGGTTCCGGTTTCCCAACTGGATTCGGGTCAGTCTGGTGCAGGGGCCGGTGATGGAGGATTTTTGCCGGGCCTTCCGTCGGGTGCTGGACAAAACCGCATGACCTGCTTGGACAGGTCGGGAACAGGGGGGAGTCATGGCCAGACACGATACATCCGTCCCGCTGTCGTCCGCGGACAGAAGGAATCTCAAGGCAGCCCTGGACGCGGCCTGGGCATCGGCCCTTTCGGGCGAGGGACCCTTCGGGGCCGTGGTGGCCGGACCTGATGGCGTGGTCGTCATGACCCAACAGGCCGAAGCCATTGGCGCACGGGATCGCACCCGGCACGTCGAAGCCGTGCTGGCTTCGCGGTTTTGCCACGCCTACTACGACGATCCAGAGTTTCGGGCCGGGTCCACTCTCTATTCGAGCGTGGAGCCGTGCGCCATGTGCATGTTCGCCATGTTCAAGGCCGGGATTGGGCGGCTGGTCTTCGGCCTGAGCGCCGAGCGTCTGTATTCGGCCCATGCGGTTTCCGCCACTTGGCCGAGGATATTCCTCACCAGCCGCGAGTGCGCCCGGTATATGAGCACCCCCATGGTCGTGCAGGGGCCGTACTTCGAGGACGAGGGGCTGCGCATCGTGGACGAATCCTTCAAACGCTGCCCGGCCTGCCGAGGCTGAAGCCGCAAACCGCATCTAAGGAAATATCGTGATCTATCTGCTGCTCGCCGTCCTGCTTCTCGCCCTGGCCGAGATCAAGGCCAGGAAACGCTGTCTGAAGACCCACGGCCTGCCGTTCCGGCCCCGGCGGATCGGCGAATATCCCTACGGTGAATTCCTGCAGGAGTGCGGCCCGCCGCTGTTCTGGCGGCTTGCGCCCGGCTACGCCTCGCCCCGGGTGCACATCAACAGCCCGGGCCAGCGCGGCCCGGAGCCGCAGCCCGGCAGACGGCGCATCTGGGTCGTGGGCGAGTCCGAGCTGTTCGGGGCCAAGCTCGCGGACGAGGAGCACATCTGGTTCAAGGCCCTGCAAAAGAGACTGGACGAGGCCGGGGCCGACTATCAGGTGATGAACGGGTCCATCATCGGCTACAACGGCCTTCAGACCGCCGAGGCGGTCTGTGCGCTGCCCCTGGCCAAGGGCGATATCCTGGTCCTGCGGCCCAACCTCAACGACGAGACCATCGCCCGGATCAGCGGCGCGGACTGGGTGCCGGGCACGCCGTGGCCCATGGGCTTTGTCCGCAAGCTGGAGCGGCGCACGCCATGGTACATCCGGTTCATGGATCAGACCTGCCTGGGTTGGCTTCTGCGCCGCCGCCTGGGCCTTGGCGCCCGTGGCGGGCAGTTTGTGGCCAAGCCCGGTTTTGCGGCGGAGCGGCTCAAGGAGTACGCGAGGGAGAACCTTGAGCGCATGGTGCAGTTCGCCGAGTCGCGTGGGGCGCGGGTGGTCATGCTCGATTTCGTTCCGGCTTACACGCCACAGTCTCCGGACGGCGACGAGGGCGGCCTGTCAGCCCTCCAGTCCAACTGGCGCAACTTCGTGGGCGAGTGGAGCGCCGGGCAGTTCCATCTGGTGGAACAGGTCACGGCCGACGTGGCCGGGCCGCGCGACCTGCCGATCCTGCGCACCGCGCCCCGCCTCTGGGGCCACCCGCGCCGTTTCCATTTCTATCTCGACCTCATGCATTTCTCGGCAGAGGGCCACGAGGCACTGGCCCAGGCCCTGTTTGACGAATTGCAAAAAAACGACCTGCTGGAAGGAGAATCCGCATGAACCGGGAGGCGTTGATAGCCAGGTTGCGCGAGGCGCGGCGCGAGATCGAGCCGGGCCAGGAGGTGGAGGTGGGGCTGTTTAGGCCCGAGGACGCCCTGGGCGTCAGCCTCGCTTATCTCGAAGTGTATGGGGACGCCTTTCCCATCGGGCATGTCTATGACCCGGACGAAGTGGTCCGGCGCAACGCCACCGACGACCAGTACACCATCGTGGCCCGCACCCCGCGCGGCGAGGTGGTGGGGCTGGCCGGGCTCTTCCGCCACGCGCCCAACCCGGACGTATACGAGGGGGGCCAGTTCATGGTCCTCAAGCAGTATCGTCGCAGCCACGTGGCAAGGGACATCTCCCGCGAGGTCATGCAGGTCCAGGCCAGAAGGCTCGGGCTGCCCGTGGTCTTCTGCGAGGCGGTGTGCAATCATCCGGCATCGCAGCGGGTCGCCTTTCAGGACGGCCTGGACTGCACCGGCCTCGCGCTGGAGTGCATGCCCGCCAAGACCTACGAGGTCGAGGGCGGCGTATCCCGCAACGTCTCTCTTTTGCTCATGTTTGCCGTGCTCAAGCCGAGCCCGTGCGCCGCGAGGGCTCCCGAGCCGTATGGCGGGTTCCTCCGGGGGCTTTGGGATAGATTCGGCCTTGTGCGCGAAACCCTCGCCCCCCAGCCCTTGGCCGGTGACACGCAGTGGAGCGAATTCCTCCTGCCCGAGGCCGGGTTGTGCCGTCTGACCGTGCCCCGGGCCGGGGCCGATTTCGATGCGGTGACGGCCGGGGCGGAGGAACGGGCCGAAACCATACAGATATTTCTCAACCTGGGCGACCCGGCCGTGGATCAGGCCGTGGACCTGTTGCGCGAGCGGGGCTATTTCTTTGGCGGGCTGCTGCCCCACTGGTTCGGCGCCGACGGGCTGGTCATGCAGAAAACGCCCAGGGAGCCGGACTGGGACGCCATCATCCTGTACGGCAAGCGGTCCAAGGCCATGTGCGACATGGTGCGGGCGGACCGTGAGTCCGTGACCGTTCCTGCCTCGTCCTGATGCGGGCAACAATTGTCTAATCGACCGGATTCCGCTTGACTTGACGGCACGAATCGGGTTGTAAGCACCGGAACTGGACAGACTCGTGCGCAACCCGACCTTGCTTCGGGTGAGGCGCGAACCCTGGGTCCATGTTTCCAAGGAGAGTGTCATGTACGTCGGACTGAAGATGCTGCGCGACTTCGTGAAGGTCACCCCCCAGACCCTGGTAAAGGACGCCCAGAAGATGCTGGACACCAGCACCTTGTGGATGCTTCTGGTGGTCAACGAAGAGGGCAGGCTGGTCGGCTATGTGCGCAAGGAGGATATCTCCGCGGCCATGCCGAGCATCATGACCTCTCTTGAGAAACACGAACTCAACTACCTGATGAGCAAGCTCACGGTGGAGAAGATCTACCGCACGGACATCAAGACCGTCAGCCCGGAAACGGAAATCGAGGGCGCGGCCGACATGATGTACGAAATGAACCTGGCCGGACTGGCCGTGGTGGACGACGCCGGAGAGCTGATCGGGTACATCAACCGCAACGTCATGCTCGACGTGCTGGCCGAGGAGATGGGATACCGCGAGGGCGGCAGCCGCCTGACCCTTGAGGTGGAGGACCGCTCCGGCGTGCTTTACGAAGTCGCCGGTGTCATCGCCAACATGAAGATATCCATCATCTCCACCGGGACATTCTTTTATAACGGACGCAGGATCGTGGTCGTCCGAATAGATACCGAAGACCCCTCCCCCGTGGCCGCCGCGCTTCGGGAACGGGGCTACAAACTGGTCGCTCCCGAGGATTTCCGGGGAGAATGGACCTAAGGGTCTACCCGCAATCACCACACATGCGGGCTGGTCGGAGTTAGACGGTATTCGCCGCCCCGCCCCATGACCGTAGTGCCCACCGGGTACGCTCCATACCATAATTGCAGGATTATGGCCTACCTTGACGTTCGCGACGTGACCCTGACCTTCAAGGGTATCGCCGCCCTCATGGGAGTCTCCTTCACCGTCGAGCAGGGTACCATCGCGTCCCTGATCGGTCCCAACGGTGCGGGGAAAACCTCCATGCTCAACTGTGTCAGCGGCCGCTACACCCCCGACGGGGGCGCTGCCGGCCCATGCGCCATCTCACTCGACGGCGAATGCCTCCTGTCCCTTCCCGCCCACAAACGCACGGAACTGGGACTCTCCCGCACCTTTCAGAACATCGCCCTGTTCAAAGGGCTCTCGGTGCTGGACAACCTCATGGTCGGCCGCCACAGCCGGATGGAGTACGGGCTGCTCGCCTCCATCATGTACTGGGGCCGGGCCGCGAGGCTTGAGGACAGGCACCGCCGTCGCGTCGAAGACGTGATCGACTTCCTCAATCTTTCCCCCTACCGGCACCAGCACGCGGGACGCCTTCCCTACGGGGTGCAGAAACGGGTGGAACTCGGGCGAGCCCTCGCCGCGGAACCCAAGCTTATCTTGCTCGACGAACCCATGGCAGGCATGAACCTCGAAGAAACCGAGGACATGGCCCGCTACATCCTCGACATAGCAGAGGAATGGGGCGTCACCGTCCTGCTCGTGGAACACGACATGGGTGTGGTCATGGACATCTCCGACAAGGTGATCGTCCTCGACTTCGGGAGCAAGCTGGCTGAGGGGACGCCGGACGAGGTACAGGCCGACAAGAACGTGATCGCCGCCTACCTGGGGACCGAGCAGGCGACCTTCAGCGGGAGATAGACGGGAAGGCCGGTTCCCCCTTTCGGGTACCAAGACGCATACACACACGGATATTTCATGACAAAGCCATACAAGACCACGCTGCCCCGGCTGCTGCTGCGCCAGGCCGCAGAACGCGCCGACAGGCCAGCCCTGCGCGAAAAGGAATGGGGCGTCTGGCAGGCCGTCTCCTGGCGCGAGAGCCTGCGCATCACTGCGGAGTTCGCCTGCGGGCTCGACGCCCTGGGCCTGGGCCGGGGCGACACCGTCATCCTCATCGGCGACAACCGGCCCGAGTGGATCTGGGCAGAGCTGGCCATCCAGGGCCTGGGCGGCATGGCGCTCGGACTCTATCAGGACTCCCCGGCCGACGAGATCGAGTACGTCTTCGCCCTGACCGAATGCCGCCTGGTGGTGGCCGAGGATCAGGAGCAGGTGGACAAGATCCTCTCCTTTCGCCACAACCTTCCCCGCCTTGAGCACATCGTCTACCACGACACCCGCGGGCTGGCCGCCTACGAGGAGAGCGTTCCCGGCCTGATCGACTTCGCGGCCGTGCGCCGCCTGGGTCGCGAGAAGCACAAGGACACCGAAGACCGCTACGCCCTCTGGGCCAAGGCCACCCGCGACTGCGATCCCGCGATCATCGCCACCACCTCGGGCACAACCGGACGGCCCAAGCTGGCCATGCTCTCCCACGTCAACCTGCTCTCCATGGCCCACAACCTCGGCCAGGTGGACCCCAAACATCCCACGGACGAATTCGTTTCCTTTCTGCCCCTGGCCTGGATGGGCGAGCAGATGATGGCCGTGGCTTCGGCGTTGATGTTCGGGTTCTGCGTCAACTTTCCCGAGGAGCCGGACACGGCGCGGGCCGATTCCCGCGAGATAGGCCCGCATCTGGTCTTCTCCCCGCCGCGGGTATGGGAGTCCATCGCGGCCAAGGTGCGCGGGGACATCATGGAGACCACGCCGCTGAAGCGCTGGCTCTACAATCGGCTTTTGCCCATCGGCTACGAGTACGCCGACGCCCTGTTCGAGGGGCGCGAGCCAGGCGTGTGGCTGAAGTTCAAGTACTTCCTCGCCGACCAGGGGCTTTTCCGCGCCCTGCGCGACCGGCTGGGCTTCTCGCGCATGCGCAGCGCCACCACTGGCGGGGCCGCCCTGGGGCCGGACACCTTCCGTTTCTTCCACGCCCTGGGCGTCAAGCTCAAGCAGATCTACGGCCAGACCGAGATCGCGGGCATCTCCTGCATCCATCAGGACGGGCAGGTGGACTTCACCTCCGTGGGAGCCCCCATCCCCGAGACCGAGGTACGCATCACCGAGGCGGGCGAGATCATCTCCCGCAGCCCGGCGGTGTTTATCGGCTACTACCGCAATGAGGAAGCCACCCGCGAAACCCTGCGCGACGGCTGGCTCCTTTCGGGCGATGCCGGATATTTCGACGAAGCCGGACGGCTGGTGGTCATCGACCGGCTCAAGGATGTCATGCTGCTGACCGACGGCACCCGCTTCTCGCCCCAGTTCCTGGAGAACAAGGTCAAGTTCTCTCCCTATCTGCGCGAAGCCGTGGTGCTCGGCAACGGGCGCGACTTCATCACCGCCATCCTGTGCATCGACATGGACATTGTCGGCCACTGGGCAGAGAGCCGGATGCTCACCTATACTACGTATCAGGATCTCGCGGCCAAGGATGAGGTGTACGCCCTCATCCGCGAGGAGGTGGCCAGGACCAACGAGATGCTGCCCAGGGAGACGCGCATCCGCCGCTTCTGCCTGCTCTACAAGGAACTGGACGCCGACGACGGCGAACTGACGCGCACCCGCAAGGTGCGCCGATCCACCATCGGCGAGCGCTACGGGCAGCTCATCGAGGCGCTCTACACCGACGCCTGCGCCCTGAACCTGCAAACAGAGATAACCTATCAGGACGGCCGGGTGCGCGAGATGTGCGGCACCATCCGCATCGAGGACATGGAGGCGTAAGTGGAATACTATCTGCAATTGGTCATCAACGGGCTTGTGGTCGGCGGTATCTACTCGCTGGTGGCGCTCGGGTTCGTGGTCATCTACAAGGCCACCAAGGTGGTCAATTTCGCCCAGGGTGAGCTGGTCATGGCCGGGGCCTATGTCTGCTTCGCCCTGACAGTGGAGTTCAGCATCCCGTTTCTCTGGGCGTTTCTCCTTACCCTTGCCTTTTCCGTGCTGCTCGGGCTGGCCATCGAGCGGGTGGTCCTGCGTCCGCTCATCGGCGAGGAGCACATCTCGGTGATCATGGTCACCGTGGGCATGAGCTCGGTGCTCAAGTCGCTGGTTCAGCTCTTCTGGGGAACCCAGATCCGGGTCTATCCGCCCGTGCTGCCCAGCGAGCCCGTGGTCATTGCCGGGCTGCCCGTGGCCCCGGTCTACCTGGCAGCCTTTGCCCTGTCGGCGGTGCTCTTTGCCGTGTTCTCGGTCTTCTTCAAGTATTCGCGCACGGGCATCGCCATGCGGGCCACGGCCTTTGACCAGCAGGCCGCCCAGTCCATGGGCATCGGCATCAAGAACATCTTCGCCATGAGCTGGTGCATCGCCTGCGTGGTCTCTGCCGTGGGCGGCGTGATCCTTGGCAACATCAACGGCATCAACGCCCACCTCGGCCATCTCGGCCTCAAGGTCTTCCCGGCGGTCATCCTCGGCGGGCTTGACTCGCTGCTGGGCGCGGCCCTGGGCGGCCTGATCATCGGCGTACTTGAAAACCTCTGCGACGGCGCGGCCCGCCAGTTCTTCGGCCTGGGCGGTTTCCGCGAGGTGGCGGCCTTCATCATCCTGGTGGTCATCCTGATGATCAAGCCCTACGGCCTGTTCGGAACCAAGGAAATCGAGAGGGTCTAGCCATGCAGGGTAAATGCGGACTCTTCTTCACCTCCTATCGCGGCGAGGCCCGGATATTCCGAAGCGGCTTCCAAAAGCTCATGGTGGGTCTCTTCATCCTCGCCCTGCTGGCAGCCCCCCTGGCCCTGAACATTCACGAAACCTCGGTCATGAACCTCGTGTTCATCGCGGTCATCGGCGCAGTGGCCCTCAACCTGCTTACCGGGGTGTGCGGCCAGATATCGCTGGGTCATGGAGCCTTCATCGGCGTGGGAGCCTACGCTGCCGGGCAGTGCACTCTTCACGGCGTGCCCTTTCCCCTGGCCATTCTCACAGCCGGGCTGATCACAGCCATGGTCGGCATGGTCTTCGGCGTCCCCTCGCTGCGGCTCAAGGGCATCTATCTGGCCATCGCCACCCTGGCCGCCCAGCTGGTGCTGGAGTTCGTCTTTCTGCACGGCGGCGCACTCACCGGGGGCTCAAGCGGCCTGCTCCTCGACCCGCCGACCATCCTCGGCTTTGTCTTCGACACCGAGGCCAGGATGTACTACCTGCTTCTCTTTTTTGCCGCCGCCGCGCTGCTCATGGTGGCCAACATCATGCGCTCCCGCTACGGCCGCGCCTTTGTCGCCATCCGCGACTACTATCTCTCTGCCGAGATCGTGGGGGTCAACCTTTTCTGGTTCAAGCTCGTGGCCTTTGGCGTCAGCTCGTTCCTGGCAGGGGTGGCTGGCGGGCTGTGGGCGCACTACACCGGCTACATCTCGGCCGAACAGTTCAACATCGGCCTGTCCATCTCGTATCTGGCCATGATCATCATCGGCGGGATGGGAAGCGTGCTGGGCTCGGTCTTCGGGGCCGTGTTCGTGGTTCTGATGCCCGAGGCCCTTAACGCGCTGGCCAACAGCTTGAGCGCTGCCTTTCCCGGCATATCCCAGTCGCTGGTGGCCCTGCGCGAAGGCGTCTTCGGCCTGGTGCTCATCCTGTTCCTCATCTTCGAGCCCGAGGGGCTGGTCAACCGTTGGCGACTGGTCAAGGCGTATTGGAAGCTCTACCCCTTTGCCCATTAACCCCGCACTGCGCGGGTGAACATAGCGTCCGCGGCCGACCCGGGATGGGGCAGGGCGCGACAACCTCAAATCCCTTAGGAGTTCACGACATGAGGGCAGGACAAATCATAACCGCAGCATGCACCATGCTCCTCGCCGGGCTGATGCTCATGGGCTGCGGAGGCGAAGGCGACAAACCGGCGCAAACCGCAACCACCGGCTCCGAATCCCAGGCCGACACCTCGCCCATCAGGGTGGGCGGGCTCATCGACCTCTCAGGCCCCACCTCCTCGGTGGGGGTGCCCTATGCCGACGGCCTCAGGGCCGCCGTGCGCTACATCAACGACAACGGCGGCATAGGCGGTCGCCCCATCGTCTTTGATCTCCAGGACACGGCCTATAACGTCCAGCAGGGCCTCTCGCTCTACAAGAAGATGGTCAACACCGACAAGGTCGTCTGCATCCAGGGGTTCGGCTCGGCAGTGACCGAGGCCCTGGTCCGCACCCAGGCCAAGGATCAGGTTCCCAACTTTTCGGCCTCGTATTCGGCCCATCTGACCGATCCGAGAACCGCGCCCTACAACTTCTTCATCTCCGCCGACTACTCGACCCAGCTGCGAGCCGCCCTCAAGTACTTCCGTTCGCAATGGACCGAGGCCCGCGCTCCCAAGGTGGCCTTCATCTATCCCGACCACCCCTACGGACTGGCGCCCATCCCGGCCGGCCGGGCATATGCCACCGAACTGGGCTACGAGATCGTGGGCGAGACCAATGTGGCCCTCAATGCCATCGATGCCACCACCGAACTGCTGCCCCTCAAGAACAAGGCCCCGGATTTCTGCTGGGTCGGCGGAACCACGCCGTCCACCTCTGTCATCCTCAAGTCGGCCAAGAACATCGGCATGACCAGCGTGTTCTTCACCAACATATGGGGCACGGACGAAACCCTTCCGGCCCTTGCCGGGGCCGACGCCAACGGCTCCTTCTCCAATCAGGCCGCCGCCGTCTACGGCAAGGATGTGCCGGGGATGAAGATCATCGAGCAGATTACCGGCGGCAAGCCCCAGATGACCCACTATGTCCGGGGCTTCGTCTCCATCCTGACCATGGCCGAGGCCATGAAACGCGCCGCGGACAAGGGCGCTGTCACAGGCGAAAGCATCAAGGACGCAGCCGAAACCCTGCGCGACTACGATCCCATGGGGCTGGCGCCGCTCATCTCCTACTTTCCGGATGACCACCGCCCCAACATGGCCGTACTCCTCTACACCATCAAGGATGGCCAGCTCACCTTCGTGGCCGAGGAAATCCTCGACCGCCGCGCCGACTGGCTGGGACATTGAAGATTGAGTGAAGAGCCGGGGGAAAACTTCTGAAAAAGTTTCCCCCCGGCCCCCCCCCCTACAAACTTTTTGGAGTTACGCCGCCGGAAAGACAAGGGGTTTGGGATAATTTGATGGCGGCGTAGAGTGGCGCACAGGCGCATTGGACGAGCCTCTTGTGCGAAAGGGAAGACTGCCTGTCCGCTCATCCACGCCCTCTCCGCCGACGGCGGAGCGAACAAAGTTTTGGAGAGTCTGGAGAACCTTTTTCAAAAGGTTCTCTGGCCGCCGGAGGCACTGTGAACGAGATATTGAAGGTCGAGAACCTCGAAGTGGTCTACAACGACGTGGTCCTGGTGCTCAAGGGGCTCTCCCTGGCCTGTCCGCGTGGTGAGATCACGGCCCTGCTCGGGGCCAACGGCGCGGGCAAGTCCACCACCCTCAAGGCTGTCTCGGGACTGCTTGAGGGCGAGCATGGCGAGGTCACGGACGGCTCGGTCATTTATCAGGGCGAACCCATCCAGCGCCTGATTCCCGAAAAGATCGTGCGCAAGGGCATCTTCCAGGTCATGGAGGGCCGCCGCATCTTCGAGGATTTGACCGTGGAGGAAAACCTGCGTTGTGGCGCGTTCACCCGGCCGCGCTCCGAAATTCCCGGAGGCCTTGAAAAGGTCTATACCTATTTCCCCCGGCTCAAGGAACGACGCAAACAACTGGCGGGCTACATGTCCGGCGGCGAGCAGCAGATGTGCGCCATTGGCCGCGCCATCATGGCCAGACCGCAACTGCTGCTCCTCGACGAGCCGTCCCTGGGGCTGGCTCCGCTGTTGGTCGAGGAAATCTTCGACATCATCAAGCGCATCAACGCCGAGGAAGGGGTGAGCGTTCTCCTGGTCGAGCAGAACGCCAGGGCCGCCCTCTCTGTGGCCACACGCGGCTACATCATGGAAAACGGCCGGGTGGTCATGGACGGCAACGCCTCGGACCTGCTCAACAACCCCGATGTCCAGGAATTCTACCTCGGCATGGGACACGCCGGAGACCGGCGCAGCTACCGCGATGTCAAACACTACCGCCGCAGGAAGCGCTGGCTGGGGTAGGGGATGCCTCCGGCGGCCGGGGGAAGGGGAGGAAAACCCCCTTTGCGAAAAGGGGGTTTTCCTCCCCTTCCCCCGGACCCCCAACCCCTCCTTTCCCCTAAACGTTTTGTGGGGTGGGGGCAGGGAGAGCCAGGGGCCTGTGCCTGGATGAAATTAAGACGGTCGTGGTAGAGCTTTTTCTGGAGTTGTCGTACGCTGGGAGTGACGGCTGAGGATCTGCGCCTTCTCCGCCGCAGGCGGAGCGACAAAAAGTTTTGGAGAGGCCAGAGAACCTTTTTCAAAAGGTTCTCTGGCCGCCGGAGGCAAGCTTCAATGTATTACCACGAATATGAGACCGAGCCGCGCGAGAAGCGGATGAAGCGCAAGTGGAAGGCGGTGCGTGAGGTGCTGCTTGAGGCCGAGCGATCGTCGGGCGAGTTTCGGGCTCGGCTGGAGCGTCTTGGGGCCTGTGCAAAGGATTTCAAGAGCTTTGATGATTTCGGTCAGATTCCGGTGCTCAGGAAGCGCGAGATCATCGGGTTGCAGGCAGAGCACGGGCTTCAGTGGTTTTTGGGCTGCGAGCCGGGGCGGCTGGGGCGCATTTATCAGTCGCCCGGCCCCATCTTCGACCCCGAGGGAACGGACCCGGACTATTGGGCGTGGTCCGAGGGGTTCTTTGCGGCCGGATTCAGGCCCGGCGATCTGGCGCAGATGACTTTTTCCTATCACATGACTCCGGCCGGGCTGATGCTGGAGCAGCCGCTGCGGGCCATCGGGTGCGGGGTGATTCCGGCCGGGCCTGGCAACACCGAGAAGCAGATAGAGTTCATGACCCGGCTGCCGGTGACAGCCTTTGTGGGCATGGCCAGCTATCTCAAGGTGATCGGTGAGAAGGCCATGACCATGGGCCATGATCTGGCCCGGGACTTTCAGATCAAGAAGGCGTATGTGGCGGCCGAGCCGCTGCCCGAGAGCCTGCGCCGCGAAGTGGAGGGGATGTTTGGCATCACGGTGCGCCAGGGGTACGGCACGGCGGATGTGGGTTGCATTGCGTATGAGTGTATGGAGCTTGGGGGGATGCACCTTTCGAATTTCCGGCATGTGGAGATCTGCGATCCGGCCACAGGGGTGCCGCTGCCCGACGGCGAGTTGGGCGAGGTGGTGGTCACCCCGTTTTTCACCGATTATCCGCTGGTCCGTCTGGCCACGGGGGATTTGTCGTCCATCGACCTCTCCGAGTGCGTGTGCGGCCGGACGGCCCGAAAACTGACGGGCTGGAAGGGGCGCGCCGACGACACGGCCAAGGTCAAGGGCCAGTTCATTTATCCGGCCCAGGCCGGTGCGGTCTGCGCCCGGTATCCCGATGTTTCCGCATGGCAGATCAGAGTGAAGAATCCGGGTGGACGAGACGCCCTGGTTGTGTTACTGGAGACGGCGATGGAGATTGATATGGCGGCATTTGCCGCGGATTTCCAGAATATGCTGAAACTCAGGCCCCAGGTCGAGCTTGTGGCGCCGGGAACACTTCCGGCGGATGCGCCGAGACTGGTGGACGAAAGGACTTTCGGTTGAGCCCGGCTTGTTCCGGGATTGCGGTCCTCATCGGATGGGGCGGTGCCAGGAGCGCCGCCCCTTTTGATTTGGAAAGACACACGGCCGACAGGGAATTTCCCTGTCGGCCGTGTGTCTTTGGGTCTTGCGGTCAGGCTGCCTAGCAGCCGCAGCTTCCAGAGGAGCAGCCGCTGGAGGACGAGCAGCCGCAGCCACCGCCGCCCACGAGGTTTTCCGAGGCGATCTGGAAACCGAACTCGGTCATGTCGATGGTCACGGCCCCTGTGGTCTCGGCCAGTTCGGTCTGGATGAGGAAGGTGAAGTCGCCCTGTTCGACGCTCGTGTCCCCGTCGCGCAATTGGTCGAGGGCCAGCGAGAGGCGGGGGCCGGAGCAGCCGCCGTCGGCCAGATGGACGCGGATGGGCTCGATGGTCTTGTCCTCGAAGTATTTGGCCAGTTCCTGGCGGGCGGATTCGGTGATGGTGATCATTGGGTCTCCTGGGTTATGGGTTTGCTTTGGAGGATAAGTAATAATTGTTCGCTGTCCAGAGGCTGGTGGAAAAAAAGCGGCGTCCCACGAGGAGACGCCGCATCGAAAACAGTCGGCCGGTATATCAGCAGGAGCAGGAGCCGCTGCTGCATCCGCTGGTGCTGCAGCTTCCGCCGCCGCCAACAGGATTTTCGGATTCCACGACAAACCCGTAGTAGGTCATGTCGATCTTCACCGCGCCGACTCGGGCCTGGAGCCCCTTTTCGACGAGGAAGGTGAATCCGGCCGCCTCGAAAACTTCGTCTTTTTCGTTAGGCTCATCCAGAGCCAGGGTCAGGCGAGGGCCTGCTCAACCGCCTTCCGCAAGATACACGCGGATGGGGGAGGGGGTTTTGCCGCTGAAGTAGCCCTCAAGCTGCTTCTTCGCGGCGTCTGTGACATCAAGCATTGTTGCCTCCTGTTCAATGGTGGGAAGTAGACAGGTAAGATCAAAGATGCGCTTTGTCAAACGCAAAACGGAGAGCGCGGGCGGCGTGGCTGTTGACCACCCGGGAGCTATGGGATAATTCCTGACGGTGCAACCGCCCCCCCCGGGGCAAGCGAGGCAAAGCAGATGAAAGAATGTGGAACCATCCTCAGTGCCCGTGAGATGGCGAGGACCATCGAACGGCTCGCCCTTGAGATCTTCGAGCGCAGGGGCGATGACGAGCGGCTTTCCATCATCGGCATCCAGCGGCGCGGCGCGGATCTGGCCGAGCGGATCAAGGTGCGTCTTGACGAACGGCTGGGGCGCAAAATCCCTCTTGGCAAGCTCGACATCAACCTGTACCGCGACGACTGGACCACCAACCTGGAGCTTGCCCCGACAATCAATTGTTCCGAGATCGGTTTCGACATCGAGGGGGCTTCCATCGTGCTGGTGGACGACGTGCTCTACTCGGGCCGCACGATTCGTGCCGCCCTTGAGGCCATCCTCGATTATGGTCGCCCCCGGCGCGTGGAGCTGTTGGTGCTGGTGGACCGTGGCCACCGCGAGCTGCCCATCCAGGCCGATTACGTGGGCAAAAAGCTCGATACCCTGGGGCATGAACACGTCAACGTCCTGGTGACGGAACGCGACGACGAGGACCGTGTCTGCCTCGTGCGGAGTTGAGCCGCCCATGGGTTTTTCGGCCATAGAGCGGGATGCGGTGCTCAAGCCGTGCATCACCCTGGTGGGCATGGCCGGGGCGGGCAAGTCCACCCTGGGTCAGGCGCTGGCAGCGCGGCTGGGCTGGGGCCAGCTGGACACGGACCGCCACCTGGAGGCTTACTACGGCATGTCGCTGCAAGGAATCATGGACCATTTCGGCCTGGCCGAGTTCCTGCGTATCGAGGGGCATCTGGTCAGCCAGCTTTCCCTGACCAGGACCATCATCTCCACGGGCG
Organism: Pseudodesulfovibrio alkaliphilus; assembly: GCF_009729555.1. Taxonomy (NCBI): domain Bacteria; kingdom Pseudomonadati; phylum Thermodesulfobacteriota; class Desulfovibrionia; order Desulfovibrionales; family Desulfovibrionaceae; genus Pseudodesulfovibrio; species Pseudodesulfovibrio alkaliphilus. The sequence continues at coordinate 634,305 of NZ_WODC01000001.1, read as the reverse complement.
GCAGCGTCATCTACAGCGAGTCGGCCATGGCCCGGCTCAAGGAGCTTGGGCCGGTGGTCCTTCTTGACATAGACGAGCGGACCTTTCTCGACCGGGTGGGCGACGGCCGCGACAGGGGGCTGGCCATCGCTCCGGGAGAAACCCTGTGCGGCCTTTTTGCCCGTCGGCAGCCGTTGTATCGCGCCGCAGCCGACATCGTGGTCCGCACCGACCGCGAGGCTCCTGGGGCCTGTGTTGACACAATTCTTCAACAGATCGACTTCGCATGAAAAAATTGACTCCCAATGGCGCTTTTCGCAAACTTGCCGCCATCTATGACGCCATGGTGTCCCGCTATGTCGAGAGCGCCCAGGTCATCGGACTGACTTGCGACGACTGTGCCGAAAACTGTTGCCTGACGTTTTTTCAGCACCACACGTATGTGGAATGGGCCTATCTTTGGGAAGGGCTCGCCGCTTTGCCGCCCGAACGGCTGGAGGCCGTGCGCCAACGTGCCCACGAATATGTGGAGCAGGCCCGCGAGGCCCTGAGCCGTGGTCTGCGTCCACGGGTCATGTGCCCTCTCAACCTCGACCGCGAGCAGGGGCTGTGCGGGCTGTATGACCATCGCCTGATGATCTGCCGCATGCACGGCGTGCCCAACGAGCTTGTCCGGCCTGACGGCCGTCGGGTCTCCTTTCCCGGCTGCCAGCGCTGTCAGGGGCTGACGGAAGGGCTTCGGGCCGGGGGCCATGCTGTTCCGGTGGTGGACCGGACACCGCTCTACAAGGAACTGGCCGCTTTGGAGATGCGGTTCGTGGGTGCCAATCTGCGCCGTCTGCCCAAGGTGGACCATACCATCGCCGAGATGATCGTGCTCGGCCCTCCCAGACTCAAGTAAGCGTTCTGGTCGCGCCCCACGCCAAAAGGCCGCCCGATACATTCGGGCGGCCTTTTGGCGTGGGGTTTCAGAGGCGTCAGGCGGTCCGGGAGAATCCGGCCTTGGCAAAGGTGAATTGCCCGGCCTGGAGCAAGGAGATCTCGTTCTCGCGGGCGTTTATGATGCGGAATTTCTCGTCTTCGGGCAGGGCGGAGTTCCAGACCTGGACGATCTCGGCGCGGACCGTGTTGATGCGGTTTTCTATCTGGCGCAGGGAAAAAGTGCCGTTTTTGATAGGCTCTATGGCGCTCTCGCGAAAAGCCCGGATCGCCTCGGGCGAGAACGCCGCCAGATCGCCGCCAATCCGCAAAGGGCCGACTTCGTGCTTCTCCCCGGTGCTGGCCGCGTCTGCGCCGGCCAACGGCGTTTGGGGCGAGGGCGTTTCGGCCGTCGATGTCTGGCGGGCGAACCCGTCCGGCGTTGGATGATCTGTGTCGATGTGCACGGCGGCCTCCTTGGCATCCGTACTTCCTATCGGCCGATCAGGTCGGTTGCTGAAGGGGGGGGACAAGGATCAGGGAACAGCGCCTGCGGCCAGGAAGGCGGCCCGCCGCGCCGGATCGTCGCTGGCTTCGGCCCAGTGCAGGTAGACCAGCCGCAGATATTTTGCGTGGATTGCCCCGGCCTTGGCCAGCCGGTCGGCCACGGTGTTTGGTGCCAGTGCGTCCAGGGCCTGGGCCAGGGTCGCTGCGCGGTGGTGCGGCCGATGCCGGGCGTCGATTTCCGCGCTGGCCGCCCGGCCCATGGCCTCGCGAACGTCCGGGGCATCAAGCAGGGCGCAGGCGCGGGCCACCACTTGATCCGGGTCGTTTGGCGGGTAGGTGGTCATGTGGACCCCTTCGGAGAAAAGCAGGGATTGGCCGTGGCCCACCTCGGGCGTGAGCAGGCACGCGCCGCAGGCCATGGCTTCGAAGACCCGGAAGTTGAGGTCGCCCGCCTCTGCGATGTTCAGGACCACGCGAGCCCTGGGGAAGAGATCGCCAAATTTTCCCTGCCGCACGGCTAGGCCAGGGAATCGCGCTCGTATCTCGCGCAGCAGGGCGTGGCGGCCGGGCGTCAGTTCGGGGTCCACCTTGCCCGCGAAGAGAATGTCCCACTCCTTGACCGGCGGTCGGTCCGGGGGGCGCTCCCCGCCCAGGGGAAAGGGGGGCAGCCAGATGATCCGCCCCTCGCCGAGACGCTGGCGAAAGCGCGGCAGGTGGTCGCGCAGACTCACGGCCACCAGATCGAATCCCTGGGCGTACATGGGGTACCAGCTGTGGATGTGCGAATCCACGGCATAGAAGACCGTGGGGCAGGGGAAACGCTCCATGCCCACCAGGGGCGGCGGCAGGCTGCAATCGGCGTAGATCACGCCCGCGGGTTCGCCCCCGGTCCGGGCCACCAGCGTGTTCCAGTCGAGGATTTCGGTGGCCGCCATGGGGATGTGGACCACCCTGTGGCCCAAGGCGGCGAACTCGTCTCGAAAATACGAGCCGCCCAGCCAGGCGATGGCGTCAGATGGCACTGTGGACCCCCTGGAGATAGCCGATGAAGTCGCTGATTCCGGCCCGTGCGGCCATGATGTAGTTGGTCGCATAGCGGGCAAAGTTCATCTGTCTGCCGTAAATCTGATACTGGGTTTCGGGCGTGGCAAAGTCCCAACCGAAGAACCGGGCCACCTTGGGATTGATGGGCAGCTCGAATTCCTGAAACGGTTCATCGAGCCGGGCCAGGGCCGCCTTGTCGGGGGCGGCCAGCCCAAGTTGAGCCAGTACGCCCCTGGCTGCGTGGTCCATCAGCTCCCGGCCGGGATGGTTGATGGTGTGGAAGAGCCGGACGCTGCGTGATCGCTCCAGGACCATGTCCAGATACTTGATCGGGGTGCGTTCTTCTTTTTTCCTTTCCAGGGCGACGCTACGGGCGATCAGGCCGGGCAGGTCGTATCTGGCAGCCGGATCGGAACGCAGGAAAAGGATCATGGTCTCCTCGGGAGAGCGTCCGAGGGCGAGGAACTCGTCCAGGTGGTCGCAGCGGTAGTCGAAACCGGGGCGGCCGCTCCACAGAGGCCAGTATCCCAGGTGAAACATGTTCGGTATGCACAGGTGTTGGGCCGAGGCGGGCAGGGCCGCGAGCAGAGCGGCCGAAGCCAGTTCGTTCCACTCGGGGCCGAGGTGCTGATAGAGGAAGAGGGCGCACCGGCCCAGCCTTTCGGGCGGGACGGGCTGGCGGATGTAGTTGGTGTACAACTCGCAGTGGTAGCGGGCCGCGAACTGCGGGCTGGTCATGAGCCGTTCGATGAGGGGCTCTCCCTGGCAGTTGGCGTGAACGATGCAGAGTTCTTTATTCATGACGCCCCGGAATCAATTGATTTTCCGGCAAAAGGCCGTAGGCGGACCCTAGCACGGAATCCCCGGACCAGACAAGGGCGGCGTCTGGACGGTTTACAGGCGCAAGGCCAGGGTGTAATCCACCCCAACCAACGAAACACACTGCGCTGCGAGGAATTCATGTCCCATACCACATCCCCCGAGACCCTGTCCTGCGAACTTGAGGCGGTGCTGGCCGCCATCCATCCGGTGGATCGTGCCCAGGCCCCCCGCGGCCAGGCCCACCTCGACAATCTGACCAAGCCCCGGGGGAGCCTCGGCCGCCTTGAAGACCTGGCCTTGCAGCTCTTCTTGATCCAGGGGGGGCAGCCGCCCTGCGCCGATCCCATGCGTATCTATACCGTGGCCGGGGACCACGGCGTCAACGAGGAGGGAGTGAGCCTGTTCCCTCAGGAGGTCACGCGCCAGATGGTTCTCAACTTCCTGCGCGGCGGAGCGGGTATCAACGTGCTGGCCGCCACTGCCGGGGCGCAGCTCTATGTGGTGGACGCGGGCTCCTGCGGCGGCGGATACGATGACCACCCCGCCCTGATTCAGGCCAAGATCGCGCCGGGCACGGCCAATCTGGCCAAGGGGCCGGCCATGACCCGCGAGCAATGCCTTCGCGCCCTCCTGCTCGGGGTGTCCCTGGCCGATAGCGCCCTGGCCGACGGTGTCCGCGTACTGGGCACTGGCGACATGGGTATCTCCAACACCACGCCGTCCACGGCTCTCTATTGCGCATTCCTCGGTCTCGATCCCGTGGCTGTCACGGGGCCGGGCACCGGGCTCGACGCCGAGGGCATGGCCCGCAAGGCCGCAGTGATCCGGCGCGGGCTTGCGGCCAACCGGCAGGCCGTGGAGTCCGGCGAGCCTCTGGCCGTGCTGGCAGCCTTGGGTGGTCTTGAGATCGCCACCCTGGCCGGGCTGATTCTCGGCGGGGCCAGAAACCGCCAGATGGTCTGCGTGGACGGGTTCATCTCCACCGCGGCCTATGTGGCGGCCTGGAAGCTCTGCCCGGCCGTGGCCGACTATTGCGTCATCAGCCATGCTTCGGCCGAACCGGGGCATGGGGCTGTGGTCAAGGCTCTCGGCCTTTGGCCGCTGCTTGATTTGGGGTTTCGCCTGGGCGAGGGGACGGGCGCGGCTTGCGCCATGTATCTGGTGCGCAGCGCGGCCGACATGTACACCAGGATGGCGACCTTTGCCGATGCCGGTGTGGCAGGGGCGGGCGAGTAGCCTTCCGGCGTCTTTCGGGCAGCCAAAAAAGATAGGCCGGGCGATTGGTCGCCCGGCCTATCTTTTTTGGCTGCCGCAATCTGCGGCCAGATTATGCCTCTCCAAGATCACTGGACACCGCCTGGATGACATCGCCCTTGGCGTTGTATGTGCCTGTGGCTTCGACCTTGACCAGCTCGCGGGCCAGCTCCGGGTTCTCCATGACCTGTCTTTGCAGTCTCACCTTGCGGATGTCTTTGACCTGATCCGCGAAACTTGCTCCCTGTACTCCGAGTCCACCGATATCCATGATTCGAACCTCCTTGCATGGGGTGCTGAAAAGAACTCTTGCAGTTCTTATCGGCCCATATCGGTGGAACTTTAGGAAATTCGTTTCTCCGTTGGTCGATTGGGTGCCAACCACTCTTATTGCCTGTTTTTTTTGCATAGCATTCCAGAGGGGCCGTGTTTAGCCGGGGCGGTGTGCATCAGTCGCCCTGGCGGGCGTACACTTCGTCGAGGATAACCTTGCCGCCTGCCGCAAGCACCTTGGCCGCCAGATCCATGCCCACGTCCCAGGCATGGTCCGCCATTCCTTCGGCGGTCAGGCGGATGGGGCGCGAGCCGTCCACATCGGCCACAAAGCCGGTCAGGTGGACGCGGTCGCCCTCAAGCCGCGACCAGGCCGCGATGGGCACCTGGCAGCCGCCGTCCAGCCCGGTGAGAAAGCCGCGTTCGGCCAGCACCTGCCTGCGGGTGGGTGCGTGGTCGAGGAAGGCGAGCATGGCTGCCACCTCGGCGTTGTCAGAGCGGTACTCTATGCCCAGGGCGCCCTGGGCCACGGCGGGCAGAAAATCCGGCGGCCCCAGAATCTCCTGCCTGGGCGCGGAGAGGCCGAGGCGGTTGAGTCCGGCCGTGGCCACCACGATGGCATCGAACTGGCCGTCCAGCAGTTTCTTCACCCGTGTGTCGAGGTTGCCGCGCAGGGACTCGATGCGCAGGTCCGGCCGCAAGGTGGCAAGCTGCGACTGGCGGCGAAGGCTCGACGTGCCCACCAGGGCGCCCTGGGGCAGCCCGGCCAGCCCGTCGTAATCGACGGAGAGCAGCGAGTCCGTGGCCGCCTCGCGTTCGGGGATCACGCCGATCTCGAGCCCGTCGGGAAGCTCGGTTGGCACGTCCTTCATGGAATGCACGGCCAGATCGGCGCGGTTGTCCAGCAGCGCTTCCTCTATCTCCTTGACGAAGAGTCCCTTGCCGCCCACCTTGGCCAGCGGCACGTCGAGGATCTTGTCTCCCTTGGTCTTGATCTTGAGCAGGTCCACGGTCAGACCGGGGTGGGCGGCCTCAAGCAGCGCCTTGATGTGGTTGGCCTGCCAGAGGGCCAGGGCGCTGCCCCGGGTGGCGATGGTCAGTTGTTTCATGCGGAGTTGAGCCTTTTTGGGTGTGGTGAAGCCCGAGACGGGCCGCTGTGTCGGGTTATGAAAAAAGTTCGCCGGTCAGTGGCAGCTTGAGCAGTTTCCGCCCGAGCAGCCTGCGCAGCCGCTGGAGGATGCGGCCGGAGCCGGGGTGTCGCCGCCCGCGTCCGGGCCGGTTCCGCCCGTACGCGAGCGCACGGCGCTCATGAGCTTGCTGGTCCTGGCCGAGGCGCATTTGGGGCAGGGAGGACACTCTTCCCTGTCAAAGACGAGTTCTTCAAACTCGGTGCCGCAGTCGTCGCAAAGATATTCGAAAATGGGCATGGCATGCTCCCATGTCTGATTTTTGCCCGGAATGCCTTGCCGGATCGTCCCGAGGGAAGGTTTGCATAGCTGAAAACAATCCGGCTGGCAACGCCGGGCCGTGTTTGCCGTGGCCATCAGATAATGTCTGTGGCGCCCATGTCCAGCTTTCCGTCAAAAACAAACCTCACGGCGATTCCAGCCCGGTTCGCATTGCCTGAAACGATTGTTTGGGCTAGACTTCAAAGGGCGGATGCAGGAAGCCTTTTTCTCGCAGGGCGCTTTATATCTCTCATGAATACGCCACCATGGACGAGGGATGCAAAAAAAGATCATGGCGGATGCGCGCACACATGCCGACGCGGACAACCGCGTCCCTGATGGCAGGCGCGGCTGCACCGGGCTCGACAACCCGGACGAGCCGCTGCGCTGCGTCTTCTCCACCGTGACCGAGATCAAGGTGGGCACCGGCACCACGGCAAAAAAACAGCGCAGCAAACTTTTGTGGTACGTCTGCCAGCGTCAGGCCGACGAGTTCGGCGTACGCAAGATCAACCCCCAGTTCGTTCCCGTGGGCGAAGAGAAGTGCATAGGCCGGGAGGTGCTGCTGGCCGATTACACTCCCGAGGTCGAGATCCACAACACTCATGTGGAGCCTGCCATGCGCGCCCTGACCCGGACCATTGCCAAGGCGGACCGACACCGCGAAGGCGGCGAGCCGCTCTCTGCCGAGATGGAGTACGCCAAGGCGTTGGACGTGGACGAAACCAACGTGCGGGCCATCTTCGGTCTGGGTCTGGTCTATCTGGGCCGTGGCGACAGGCGCAATTCGCGCACGGTGTTCGAGCAGTTGCTGGCCATGCGGGCGGCCTTTTCCGAGGAGCACAAGCACCTCTTCAACGAGTTCGGCATCGAGCTGCGCAAGGCAGGGCTTTTCGATGAGGCGGTGCAGTACTACTCGCGGGCCGTGGAGCTGACCGATGCGGATGAGAACCTGCACTACAATCTGGCACGGGCCTTTTATGAAAAGAACGACTGGGAGCACAGCGTTGAGTTTTCGGCCCGGGCGCTCTCCCTCAAGCCCGACCACGATCCTGCCCTGAATCTTTGCCGGGTGGCCGTGGCCCTGGCTGGCAGCGAGAGTCTGCGCACCCGCTTTGGCAAACCTCCGGTGCCGGGAGAAGTGGCCCGCCGCGCAGCCGGTCTGGTCGGGGAGGACGATCCAGGTGTCGAAACTCCCTTGGGGCTCGCGACGGAAGGGGTGGACTCCCGGCTGGCCGCCACAGCCCTGATGAAAGATCTTGACCGGGATCTGGAGAGGGGCTCGTGATCGGCGGGCGCGGGGCGGGCAGGCGGCTTGAGGTCGTCCTCTTCGGCACGTTTGTCAGCGTTTGCGCCCTGCATCTGAGTCGGGAGGCGGTCAAGGCCGCCATCAAAACCTATGGCTCGGCCAAGTGGAACGTCATTGTCCGGGACATGGCCCTGGGGCGCGACGCCAGGCGCAAGATGGCCGAGGTGGCCCACACTCTGGGGCATCCGGTACGCGAGGTGTATCGGGCACAGGGAGTGGCCATGCACGACAACCGCTTCGGCCTTGAGGTCTTCCACGGCGGGGAGCCTGTGCCGCTTTCCATGCTGGCGGCGAAAAATAGGACTTTACACCCGCAACGACTGATGGAAGACTACAAGCTCAAAGACATGCTCGCCGTGTTCTGGGCCAGACGGGAGGGGGCAATGCACTTCCGCTGGGACGAGGCGGATTTCCGGGATCAGGCCGAGGTGGCCCTGGCCTACGACAGTCTGGCTCCGCTGCTGGCGAGGCGGCACGCCTTCGATCTGGCGCTTGATGTGGTCTGGCGGGACTCCCGAGGCAAACGCAGGCTTCCGGGCGGCGGCAAGGGAGCCGCCCCCCTTGAGCACGTTTTTCATGTTGCCGGATGACAGGGCGCACAATGGAAAGCCATGAACGACGTACCACGGAGCTTTGGCCCGGCCGATGCGGCCGGTGTCGAGAGAAAGACTGTCTCCGGCTGGGATTTCCTGCCTGGAGACGGTGCCATACGGTGCGTGTTTTCCTCCACGGCCATCGTCATGCTCGGCCAGGGTGCCACCTCTCAGCGCCACGAGAGTACGGTCTACTGGTATGTGGAGCAGATTGCGGACGATGAGTTCGAGGCGCGGCGCATCAACTCCAGGCATGTGCCCGCAGGCAATACGGAGATCATTTCGCTGAGGCGGCTGCTCAACGAGTTCACTCCCCGGCTCGCCTACTACGAGGACGTGGTCCTCCCGGCCATGCACTCCCTTGAGGAAACACTGGACAGGGCGGACCGGGATAGGGTCCGCGGGCGGCTCTACAGTGCCGAACTGGGGTATAACAGGGCCAGGAACATTGAGGAGCGCAATGTGCGGGCCTTGTTCGGCCTGGGGCTCATCTTTTTGAAGCGCCGGGAGCATCTGCGGGCCAGGACGGTTCTCTCCGAACTGGTGGATGTCAAGGCGGCCTTTGATGGGAAAAACCAGCATTTGTTCAATGAGTTCGGCATCGGTCTGCGTAAGTCCGAATTGTATGGCGAGGCCGAGGCCTATTATCGACGCGCCCTCGACTTCGTCAAGAACGACGAAAACCTGTTCTACAACCTTGCACGTACGCGGTATGAGAATGGCGATTGGGAAGGATGCCTTGAAGCCCTGATCATGTCCAACCGGCTCAACCCCACGCTGCGGGTGGCCCACGACCTGTTCCGGGTCATCGTGGGGCTGGCCGGGGACGAGCGGCTGTTGGCCCGTTTCGGCAAGCCCCCGGTGCCGGACGAGGTGGCCAGGCGGGCCAGGAATGTGCTGGTTGCCGAGAGCGGCGCCCTGCCGCTGGACGAGGAAGTCCTGGTCCTTGATCTGGAGCGCGATCTGGAGCACGACTGGGGGCGCGGCCCGGACATGACGGCCGATCAGGCAGTGGAGCGCGGGCGTGTACGCACCGGACTTGGCTCCACACCGGAGGACGGGGACGGCGAACGGAAATGAAAACGATCAAAGCCGCCATGGCGGCATGACAACGGAGAACCATGCACTCCCTGAACGAGTCGGGCACTTCGGTCCATCTTGCCCTTGCGGGCAAAGGCGGCAACATCAGGTGCGTTTTTTCCTCTGCCGATGAGATGCGAGTGGGCACGGGCATGACCACGCGCAAGCATGTGAGTCGAATATACTGGTATGTTGAGCAGCTTTCCGAGGACCGCTTCTCCCTGCGCCGGATCAATTCCCACCATGTGCCCACGGGCGAGGAGCGGGTCATTCCTCTTCGTGAATTGATTGAGGGATACATCCCGGAGGTGGAGTTCTTCGAGGGCAACACGGTGCCCGCCATGGAACTGTTGCAGGAGTATCTGGACCAGGGCAGCGAGCAACGCGAGCAGGGCAGGCTCTACAGCGCCCAGGACAGCTTTGGCCAGGCTCTGGGCATGGACGAGGCCAACGTCCGCGCCCTCTTCAATCTCGGGCTTATCGCCCTTTCCCTGCACGACCAGGACAAGGCGCGGGAAATGATGCGCGAACTGCTCAAGATCAAGTCCACCTTCTCCGGCAGGGATCAGCACCTGTTTAACGAATTCGGCATCGCCCTGCGCAAGGCCGGGATGTATGACGAGGCTGCCGACTATTACGCCAAGGGGCTGGAATTCGTGGAGAACGACGAGAATCTTTTCTATAATCTCGCCCGAGTCAACTACGAACGCGGGTGCTGGGCTGAATGCGTGGAGGCGCTGGGCAGGAGCCACGCCCTGAACCCCGAGCTGACGGCCGCCCGCCAGCTCGGGGAGCTGCTGGTGGAGCTGGCCAACAACGACGCCCTGCGCGAGCAGTATAACAAGCCGCCCGTGCCTGACGATGTGGCGGCCCGGCTGGTGGCCTTCATTCGTTCCCGGACAACCGCTCCGGCGCAACCGGCCATCGCTTCCGGGCCGAACCGCGAGGCGCTGCCCGCACCGGCCGAGGTGCAGCCCGCCGCCGAAGAGGAGCAGGGGGCGAATGGATGCCCGGAAGCCGGGCGTGTCAGGACCGGCAGCGGTGCGGCCCGCGACGAATTGAAGTTCGACATCTGACCCGGCCATTGCCGATCCTCTCCAGGGAAAACAAGGGGGCGCACCGGATATCCGGTGCGCCCCCCTCTCGTTGTATGCCAGCGGCCCTAGGCCTTATTTGGCCTTGGCCAACGGCCAGATCTCCTCGACCTTCTCAATGGTCTTGATGGTGATCCGCCGCCGCAGTTCGTCCGGGATTTCGGCAAGATCCTTTTTGTTCTGGGCCGGGATGAGCACCTTCTTCATGCCGCGGGAAACGGCGGCCAGGATCTTTTCCTTGATGCCGCCCACGGGCAGGACTCGGCCGCGCAGGCTGATCTCCCCGGTCATGGCGATGTCCGGGCTGACCGGGGTGTCGGTCAGGGCCGAGATGAGCGCAGTGACCAGGGTGACACCGGCCGAGGGGCCGTCCTTGGGGGTGGCACCGGCCGGAACGTGGACGTGAATATCCAGCTTTTCGTTGAACTTGGGGTCAATGCCGTATTCGTCGGCCCGGGCGCGGGCCATGGACAGTGCTGCCTGGGCCGATTCCTTCATCACGTCGCCGAGCTTGCCGGTGAGGATGAGCTGGCCCTTGCCGGGCATTGTGGTCACTTCAATGTGCAGCATCTCGCCGCCCACCGGAGTCCAGGCCAGGCCCACCGCCACGCCCGGAGGCAGGGTGGCCTCTTTTTCGTCGTCCAGGAAGTGGGGCGGGCCGAGCAGGGTGTGGAGGTTGCCGGCCGTGATCTTGAACGGTCCCTTTTCGCCCTCGGCCTTTTTGCGAGCCATCTTGCGGCACAGGGTGCCGATTTCGCGCTCCACGTTGCGCAGGCCCGCCTCGCGGGTATATTCGCGCACGACCCTGGCCACCAGCGCATCGCTGATGGTCAGCTCGTTCTCCTTGAGGCCGTTCTCGCGGATCTGTCGTGGAATGATGTAACGCCTTGTGATGGCTGTTTTTTCCTGCTCGGTGTAGCCGGGGATGCGGATGACCTCCATGCGGTCGCGCAGGGGGCCGGGGATGGAGTCGAGCATGTTGGCCGTGCAGATGAACATGACCTTGGAGAGGTCAAAAGGCACGTTGAGGTAGTGGTCGGTGAAGGAGAAGTTCTGCTCGGGGTCGAGCACCTCGAGCAGGGCGGACGAGGGGTCGCCGCGAAAGTCCGACCCGAGCTTGTCGATCTCGTCGAGCATGATCACCGGGTTGCGCGTGCCGCATTGCTTGATGGCCTGGATGATGCGGCCGGGCATGGCCCCGATGTAGGTGCGCCGATGGCCGCGTATTTCGGCCTCGTCGCGCATGCCGCCCAGCGACATGCGGTGGAACTTGCGGCCCAGGCTGCGGGCGATGGAGCGCCCCAGCGAGGTCTTGCCCACGCCCGGAGGCCCGGAGAAGCAGAGGATCGGCCCCTTCATCTTCGGGTTGAGTTTGCGCACGCTCAAGTATTCGAGGATGCGTTCCTTGACCTTTTCCAGGTCGTAGTGGTCCTCGTTGAGAATCCGTTCGGCCAGCTTGATGTCCAGCCGGTCGCGGGAGAGTTTTTTCCAGGGCAGCTCGATCATCCAGTCGAGATAGGTGCGGATGACCGTGGCCTCGCTCGATTCGGCGTGCATGGCTTCAAGTCTCCTCAACTGCTTGAAGCACTCCTTCATGACCTCCTTGGGCATGCCGGACTTGGTCAGCCCCTGCCTGAGTTCCTCCATCTCCTCGCTTTCGTCGCCGTCGTCGCCCAGCTCGCGCTTGATGGCCTTGAGCTGTTCGCGCAGATAGAAGTCGCGCTGGGCCTTGTCCATGCCCTCTTTGGCCATGCTCTGGATCTTGTTCTGCATGCTGGCCACTTCCACCTCCTTGAGCAGCTGGCTGTTGACCAGCTCAAGGCGGATGATGGGGTCGTGGCATTCGAGGATGCGCTGGGCGGCCTCGACCTTCATGCGCAGGTTGCTGGCGATGAGGTCGGCCAGTCTGCCCGGCTCGTTGACGTTGTTGAGCACGCTCATGATGTCCTGGGACGAGATGCCGCGCAGGGAGAGGATGCGCTCGCTCTGCTCGCGGGAGGAGCGGATCAGCGCCTCCTGCTCGCTGGTCAGCGAGCCCACCTCGGGCTCCATGAGGGGCTCAAGCTCGGCCTTGAGATAGGGATCGTCAGAGGTGAAGCGTCTGACGCGGGCGCGGGCCAGCCCCTGCACCAGCACCTTGAGGCGGCCATCGGGCATCTTGAGCATACGCATGATCATGCCCACCGTGCCGGTGGCGTACAGCTCGTCCTGGTCCGGGTCGTCCACTGTCTCGTCCTTCTGGGTCAGGATGAGGATGTAGCGGTCGCCGGACAGGGCCGCGTCCACGGCCTTGACCGATTTCTCGCGGCCCACGAAGAGCGGCAGGATCATATAGTTGAAGACCACGATATCGCGCACGGCGAGTACGGGAAGTTCCCTGGGAATATCGCCGGGGCCGGGGCCGGGCATGCCGTCTCCCTCGGCCAGCGGGCTGCCACCCGAAGCCGAGGCGGTAAGCGCCTCAATAATGTCGGGCAGTTCCTCGGAACCCTTTTTCGGCCTTTCCGGCTTGGATTCCGGGGTTTTTCCGCTGTCAGTATTTGGGGTGATGCGCCGGATGCGCGTGGGCTTGACCGGCGATTTGTTCTTTTTCCTGCTCAAGGGGGTGTCCTTTGGTCTGATGAAATGTGTGTGTTACCCCAGATAAGTCGTCAAAACAGCTTGGCAAGGCCGTTTTTTGTGCAAAAAACCGCGACTCAGCCCGTGACCGAAAAACGGTCGAAGCGTTTGTCCGGTTCGCGCCAGTCGGTTTCCACCTGCGTCACCCGGGCCAGGGGCGGGCCGTCGAGCAGGCGCTCGACAAAGCGTTCAAGGGGGGCCTTTTCGCCCTGGGCCAGGGTCTCCACGCCGCCGTCGGGCAGGTTGCGCATCCAGCCGGTGAGGCCCAGCTCGCGGGCCATGTCCGCCGCCCAGGCGCGGAACCAGACCCCCTGGACCTTGCCGTGTATGATGCTGTGCGCCTCGTTCATCTACATCCGTCCGTGCTCGTTGAAGCTGTAGTAGTCGTGGTCCGTGACGATGATATGGTCCAGCACCCGGATGTCGAGCCCGCGAGCCGTCTCGCGGATGCGCTGGGTCAGGGCCAAGTCCTCCATGGACGGCGTGGGGTCGCCGCCCGGATGATTGTGGGCCAGGATCAGGGCCGCGGCCTCCAGGCGCAGGGCAGTGGCCATGATCTCCCGGGGAAATACCGGGGTGGCGTCCACCGTGCCCTTGCTGACCTGCTCCCAGGCGATGACCCGGTTTCTGATATCCAGAAACGCGGCCCAGAACTCCTCGACCCCCTTGGAACCGATGCGGGCCATGGCCGCACGGGCCACATCGGCAGGTTCCGACAGGGGGACACCGCTGCGGGCCCGGGCCTCGCCCATGCGGGCGAAAAGCTCCTGGAGCAGCGCCCAGTGGGCCACTGCCGCCGGGCCGATGCCGCTGACCGCCTCCAGCTGTTCTGGCCGGGCCGTGAGCGCATCCTTGAGGGAGCCGAACCGCGTAATCATCAGCTTCGCCAGGGGCTTGGTGTCGCGGCGCGGGAGGACTGCGGCCAGGGTCAGCTCCAGCAGTTCGTAGTCGGCCAGGGAGCGCCCGTTTTGCAGGAGCTTTTCCCTGAGCCGCTGCCGATGCCCGAGGTAGTGCGGTTTGTCCTTCTCTTTCATAGCTTCCGTGTCAAGCGTCGGGGTATTATTTCGATCGGATTATAATGCGGCGGGATTCACCGTGCCGTCCGGTCCGGCCGGAACAGGTCGATGAGCCCGGCCACAAGCACGTCGAGGACTTCCTCGTGGTGACGCGCCCCGGTCTTGACGCTCAGTTCGGACTCCAGGGCCAGATCGATCATCCGGGCCACGCCCTTGGGGCCGAGGCGCCGGGCCACCTGGGTCTTGAGCTTCTTGACGTAGGGGTGGGCCTTGACCTTGTCCTCCTCCCCTGCCTGGAGCATCCAGTACATGCGCGCCTGCCCGGCCAGATAGCCTATGAGGTTGAAGAGCATCCGGTCCTGGGATTTCTTGAGGTGGTCGCCCAGCACCCGCCGCCAGACCGCCACCTCGGCACCGGGCCTGCCCAGGGCGTCCATCAGCTCGAAGAACTCCATCTCTCCGGCCGGGGCCACCAGCTCCACATGCTCGCGGCGTACGGTGCGGCCATTGCCCGCTGCCAGCTCGAGCTTGTCCAGCTCCAGCCGCGCTGCCACGGCATCCGGGGGCAGGGCCGCGATCAGGGCGCGGTCCGCTCCCGGCTCAAAGGAGATGGAGCGCTCTCTTGCCCACGTTCGAACGAATTCGCCAAGAGAGGACTGGTCCAGTCCGGCCGACTCCCACACCCATCCCTCGTCCCTGGCCCTCTTGAAGATGGCCCGGCGCGAGAGGGCGGCGGGGATGGACGGCTTCTTGCCCTTCCACTCGCCCTCCAGGCAGAAGACGGGCAGGATGTCTGCGGGCACGCCCCGGACCGCGGCGTCGAGCTTGTCCCAGTGCTCGGCCCTGAGGGCGTGGGCCCGGCGGATGACAAGAGCCTTGGGCTGGGGAAAGAGGCTCTTGATGGTCAGGTCGGTCCAGAAGGCGGCGGGAAGTGGGTCGTCGTCATCTCCCCAGAAGGGTTTGATTTCCCACCCGTCCCGACCGGACGCGGCCAGCCGCTGGTCGACATGGGCCTTGACCAGCTGCGGGTCCGGGCAGACGAGGATGAGGTATCTGGTGCGGTTCATGACGGGCTGCTGGCGGGCGCGGCGCAGACGGCCGGGCTAGTAGTTCTGTTCCATTTTGTCGGCCAGTCTGCGGATGCCGAGGTTCGTGACCTCAGCGTCGGCCTCGTCCTCCTGGCCGGGATAGAAGGGCCACTCCTGGAGGATCTCCCCGGAGCGCCAGACCACGCTGCTGTCCGTGTTCGAGATGACCTCGGCCGAGAACAGGAAGATGGCGCTGGAGCGCAGGGTCTGCTCCCTGGAACCTTCCACGGCCGTGGGGCGGAAATACTTGTGAATGGTAATGTGGATGAGGGCGTCGGCCTGGTTTCGCGAGTCGGTCCAGGTGATGGCCCCGCGCCGGGTCAGCTCGTCGCGCAGCAGCGAGCGGACCCGCGATTCGAGCCATGGCAGGGTGGTCGGGTTCTCCACCCCGGAAATGGCCAGGGTGCGGAACTCCGGTCCGAGTACGGAGCGCTCGCCGGCCCCGCCCACGGAATAGCCGCAGGCGGTGAGCAGGAACAGGGCGGCCGGAAGCAGAAGCGGGATCAAGGTGCGGACAAGGGGCATGGCGGTCTCCCGACGGTTCGATGTCATGGCGACGGATACTAGCGGGAAAAGGCGCAAGAGTCCACTTGCGGAGCGTGGCAATCAGGGCAGACGCCGCGACTCACCCGTCAGTCCCGGAGGGGAATCGGCTGTCCCGCCCGGCGATTGTTCGATGCGTTAGCCCTGTTGCCGGGAGCTGACGGCTTGGCCTGCGGGGGGCTTTGGTGTATCCCTGTGGCACCAAGCATCAGTCAAGGAGCGCCATGACCCCCACCGTGGAGACCACCCGATTTGTGGCCATAGATTTCGAAACCGCAGACGCCAAGCGCGATTCGGCCTGCGCCGTGGGCCTTGTGGTGGTGGATCGGGGCGAGGTCGTGGCCCGCGACTACCGCCTCATCCGACCCCCCAGGCAGAGGTTCAACCCATTTTGTGTCCAGGTCCACGGCATCCTCTGGGAAGACGTGGCCGACCAGCCCAGTTTCGGCGAGCTGTGGCCCGAGCTGACGCCGCTCCTTGCGGGCGCGGATTTTCTCGTGGCCCACAACGCCTCCTTTGACAAGTCCGTGCTCAACGCCTGCTGCCGCGAGTCGCGCTGTGCGCCGCCCGCGCAGCCCTTTCTGTGCACGGTGCAGTTGGCGCGCACCACCTGGCGGTTGCCCTCCAACAAGCTGCCCTGCGTCTGCGACCATCTGGGCATCGACCTCATCCATCACCACGCCGCGTCCGACGCCGAGGCCTGCGCACGCATCGCCATCCAGGGGCTGCGGCAGAATCCGGCCTTTCTTGGGCGGGTGCTGTGATGGGCGGCGAGACCGGGAAAGGCATGGGCATGGTCCACTTCATCGGCGCCGGTCCTGGCGATCCCGAGTTGCTGACCCTCAAGGGCCAGCGGCTCATCGCCGGGGCGGACCTCGTCCTTTACGCCGGGTCCCTGGTGCCGCCCGAGGTGGTGGCCTGCGCCCGGGCCGGGGCGCGGGTGGTCGATTCCGCACCCCTGTCCCTGGACCAGACCCATGCCCTGATCATGGAGACCGTGCGCCGGGGCGGTTCCGTGGCCCGTGTCCACACAGGCGATCCCTCCCTGTACGGGGCTATCCGGGAGCAGATGGACCTGCTGGAGCGGGAGGGTGTGTCCTGCGCCGTGGTGCCGGGCGTGACCTCGGCCTGTGCGGCGGCGGCCCTGGCCGGGCGTTCCTACACCGTGCCCGGCGTCACCCAGACCCTGATCCTGACCCGGCTGGCAGGCAAGACCCCGGTGCCTGAGGCCGAGGCACTGCGCTCTCTGGCAGCCCACAAATCGGCCATGTGCGTCTATCTTTCGGCAGGCGATCCCGAGGGGGTGCAGCGCGAGCTGCTGGCTGGCGGGCTGGCCCCGGATACCCTGGTGGTCGTGGCCCGTCGCGTGGGCTGGCCCGATCAGGCCGTGGCCGATACTGATCTGGCGCATCTGGCGGCCACGGCCCGTGAGCGTGGCTTCACCCGGCAGACAGTCTTTCTGGTCCTGCCGGGTCAGGGAGCCCATGACGCCGCACAGGCCCGCTCCCTGCTCTACGACCCGCACTTTTCCCACATGTTCCGCCCATAGGAGGTACCGTGGAGACTCTGTCCATTCGCACCCGCGAGCGCGAGGAGATGCTCGACATCACCGGGCCGTTGCGTGCCCTGATCCGCGCCAACGGCTGGAACGACGGCC
This sequence comes from Pseudodesulfovibrio alkaliphilus, assembly GCF_009729555.1. NCBI lineage: Bacteria > Pseudomonadati > Thermodesulfobacteriota > Desulfovibrionia > Desulfovibrionales > Desulfovibrionaceae > Pseudodesulfovibrio > Pseudodesulfovibrio alkaliphilus. The sequence goes on along the minus strand of NZ_WODC01000001.1, from coordinate 617,061 downwards.
TGCTGCTGCTCCACTGCCCGCACACCACCGGGGCCGTGACCGTCAATGAGGGCGCGGACCCGGACGTGGCCCGCGACATGGTGATCAACCTGCGCAAGCTCGTCCCCCAGCGCGGTGACTACCATCACGCCGAAGGCAACTCCGACGCCCATATCAAGTCGAGCCTCCTGGGCTGCGACCAGACGCTCATGATCGAGGGCGGCGACATTCGCCTCGGCACTTGGCAGAAGGTCTTCTTCTGCGAGTTCGACGGCCCCAGATCGCGTTCGCTGTGGGTCAAGTTCGTGGGCGGCAGGTAGTCCCTCGAACACGTTCCGGGGCCCGCGCCGATAATCATGGCGCCGGGCACAGGGTTTGTTACAATCCCATCATACGTCATCTTTTCAGTCGGGGAGCACATCATGCCGCATCCGTTTTGCCGGGTCGCCGTCATCTGTCTGCTGTTTGCGCTACTGGCCGCGCCATGTGCGGCCTTTCCCCCGGGCAAGACCCGGCCCATCCGGCCGGATGTGGAGCTGGTGGTTGCTGTGGCGGCCACCGGGCTGGGCGGCCTTTTCGAGATTGTCAGGGACAGGGATGAGCGACTCCGGCTCCTGCGCTCCTTTGTTGCCTCGTCGCGCTTTTTCCCTGAGCGAAACGGGTATTTTTTCGTTTACGACTCCGAGGGAATCTGCGTGGCCCATGGCTCCACACCGGAGCTGATCGGCCGTGCGCTCATGGAGTATGAGGACGAGAACGGGTTCCCGGTCATTCGCGCGCTGGTGGAGCTTGGCCGTGGGGGTGGCGGTTTTCTGGAATATCTCTGGGACAAGCCCGGTTCGACCGGACCCCATGAGAAGCTGGGGTATGTCCTGCCCATCCCGAACACGGACTTCATTATCGGATCAGGTCTTTATCTTCCTGAAATAGATAGCTATTGATTGTTTTGAGCGCAAGCATCTGCTTTGCTGTCAGGCTCTATCTGACGTTCTGGACGCGAAGGTAGAGCATCAATCCGAACATGGTCAGCAGGATGCCGAGCCAGCCCATGGGGCCGGGGAGAGCTCCTCCCAGAAGGATGGCTTCGCCCGCCAGGGAGAAGACCACCTCCATGGACTGGGTGCAGTCGGCCGCGGCCAGTTCGGAGGCGGATTTTGCCGCGTGGCGGGCATAGAGAAACAGGCTGGTGGCTGCGATGCCCGAGAGCAGGGCAACCAGGGCGGTGCCCGTCACCTGGTCCATGGATGGGGGCGGCGGGGTGGTGACGGCGATGAGGATGGCCCACAGCGGCAGTGAGCCCATCGTCAGGAGCAGCACCCGGCAGAAGGGGTCGTCCATGGCCGGGGAGTCGATCCTGGGCAGGCGGCGCTGTCCGCCCTGGCGGGCCTCCCAGACCAGCTGGTTGCCAAAGGGGTAGGCAAAGGCCGCCAGCAGCACCGGCACTGCGCCCAGCAGCACGTCCCGCCACGACCCGACTGCGGCCTGCTCCCAGTTGACCAGCAGCACCCCGGCAAAGATGAGCAGCGTCAGGAGCAGGGCCCGCAGCGGCACGGCGCGTCCGAAGGCGAGCAGGACCACGGGTGTTGCCAGGATGGTGGTCTGCCAGGTGGCGGCCACCACCCAGCCCGGGGTGTAGGAGGCGCTGAAGGTGATCAGGGCGTAGAACACGCCAAAGCCCACGCTCCCGGCCAGGGTCCAGAAGACGATGTGGCGGACGTAGAGCCGGAACGATTCGACCAGGAGGCGGCGCCGGAAGAGGAGCAGCCCGGCCACCAGCAGGGCGAGCATCCAGAAATAGCGCAGACTGGCCGACCAGACCCAGTGGCCGCCCTCCAGGCTCATGGCCCGGTTGAGGACAAAGGTGGAACTGAAGAACAGGGCGGCCAGCACGCCCGCGAGGATGATCTTCACGCCGTTTCGCCGCCTGTGGCCGAGGTTCGGGCCGGATAGGCGGCGCCAATCAGGGTCAGTCCCCGGGCCGGGGCCGTGGCGGGTGCCTGAGCGCGGTCCGCGCTGGCCAGGATGCGGGCAGCGTCCGCCGGAGTGATCCGATCCCGGCCACAGGCCACGAGGCAGCCCATGAGGTTGCGTACCATCTGCTTGAGAAAGCCGTCGGCAGTGAATCGCCAGATTGTCTCGCTGGCCGTGGGGCCGGGATGGCGTGAAATGTCGGCGAGGGTTCGGACGGTGGATTTGACCGGAGTGCCGGTGTTCTGGAAGGCGGCGAAGTCGTGGGTGCCTGCGAGCAGGCGGGCCACCTCGTCCATGGCGGCGAAATCAAGGGGGCCGCAGTCCCAGACGAATCGCCGTCGCTGGGGCAGGCAGAATCGGTCTTGGTGCCATAGTCCGTATTCGTAGGTCTTGGCCTGGGCATGGTATCGGGCATGGAAGTCGGCGGCCACGCGGTCGCAGCGGAGAACGCGCACATCCTGCGGCAGGGTGGCGTTGAGGGCGCGTTGCCAGGGGATGGCGGCCCGCTCCGCCGGGCAGTCGAAGTGGGCAGTCTGCCCCAGGGCGTGGACTCCGGCGTCGGTTCGTCCCGAGCCGTGGACCCTTACGGGGATGCCGACGAGCCGGGCCAGGGATGCCTCTATTTCGCCCTGCACGGTCCTCTCGCGGGGCTGGAGCTGCCAGCCGGAGAAGTCGGTGCCGTCGTAGGCCAGGGTGAGCAGGAAACGGGGCATGACATGGTCCGTGGGTTGGAGGTGTCTGCGCGGCCTTGGCAGCCGGGTTTCCTCATTACGCCATGCCGTCGAAATTTTGAAGGGGTAAATGCCCGGTCTGGCGCATGACAAGGGCGGGGACCAGATGGTCCCCGCCCTTGGTGATTGACAGTCTGCAGGGGCAATTAATCCTGCATGAAGGGTATCTGGAGTTGGGTCAGCCTCTCCGAGAGATCGGCGGCCTTCTTGGCCTCCACAAAGGAGAGTATCTCGCCCGCCTGCCTGCCGCGCATGCCCGACAGAACCTTGACGGCCAGCTCCGTGTCCATGGACTGGAGAATTTCGGCCGCCTTCTTGGCCTTGGTATTGGAGAGCATGTCCACCAACTGCCGCACGCGCTTGTCCCTGATGTTCTGGGCTTCGTCGAGCATCTGCTTGATTTCGGCGTGGAGTTTTTCAACCCGCAACGCCTCGGCGCGGATGGACGCCTCCATTTCCTGCAGGGTGCGTTCCTTGATGGCCAGCTCGTCCTCCTTGCGCTTGAGGGCTCGCCATTCGCTGGGCAGGTTCTGTTCGGTGCGTACTTCGGCAGCCGTTTGGTCGGCCTCTGTCTCGCGGGTCGCGGCGCGGTTGGCGGCCGAGTCGGCCGCGTCGGCAACGGGCGTGGGCGGAGTTGCCGGCGCTGGCGGCTGCTCCTGGGCCTGGGCCACGGTCCCCATGCCCTGTGTCGCCTCAGGCATGACGGCGCGCATGATGCCAAGCGTCATGGAATCGACACTGAGCAGACCGAACACGGTGAGCTTGAGCACCGCCAGAAAGACGAGGCTGGCCAGGACTCTAGAAATCTTCATGTTCGTACCGAAGGGTTGCCATCTCGTCGTTTTCCTTTGCTTCGCGGGCGATCTCTTGGGCATGGTGCTTCCTGGCCTGGGTTTCCTTGAGCTTTTCAAGCAGCTTTTTGTCCCGGGAGCGGTCCACCGCTTCCTGGCGGCGGATATGCAATTTGTGCTCCAACTGGCTCAGGACGGACCGCTCGCGGACAAGGTCCTGTTCCAGGGCATCCTTGTACTGGCGCCACAGCCACAGGTCGTTGGCGCTGCGGTTGGCCTCGGCGGACCGGGCCAGATGGGCGCCAAGGCGCGATTCCATGTCCAGCACTTGTGCGGACTGTTCATCGCGGGCGGCCTGGGCGCGGGCCAGGGCTGCACGGGCCTGATCCTCCAGTTGGGTGCGGTAGTCGAGCACCTTCTGGAGCTTGAAGGAAAAGGGGCTGGTCATGGTTCTCCCGCCAAAAGGGCTCAGGCCCCGGTCGCGGCCAGCGGGGCCAGCCCGCAGTAGCCAAGCTCCTTGGCGTTGTCGGCCCAGCGCCACATCATGCACATGGTGCCCAGGCACATCTTCATCTTGTCGTCGCTGGTCTTGAGCAGGGGACAGAACCTGAATTTCGCTTCGCTTTCGCTGGTGGGCACGGCGCACTCCTTGGATTGAAGACAAAACGGCGCGCCGCAGGGGTGCAGCGCGCCGTGACGATAGCGTGGTTCCGGCCTCTTGGCTAGCTGCCGGGTTCGACTTCGACCTTGGGCGCGGCGGCCACGGGGGAGGCGCAGATGTCGAGCAGGGCGTCCATGCCGATCATGCACTTGAGCTTTTGCAGGGCGAGAACGCTCTTGCGGGCATCGGAGTCCAGCACTTTGGCATAGGCGCCGTCTGCGATGACCCGGGCGTATTCGCGCTTCTGGAGCTTGGGGTTGTCAGCAAAGCGGATCTCGAAGTTGCGGGCGTACTCGCGGATCTGGGCGTCCACTTCGGCCTTGGGCAGGGCGGCCACGGTTCGCATGCCCGCCGCCACCTCGTCCGGGGTCAGGGACGGGGATTCAAGCACCTTGCTGAAACTGCGGGCGTAGCGCAGACTGCCGTCGTAGATATGGCTGCGCTTGACCACGTTCATGCCCGCCCAGCCGGCCTTGAGCCATTTGAAGAGAAAGACCGAGCTGCGGGGCGCGGCCGCATCGTGCTCGGTGAAGACCTGGACCGAGCCGGAGTTGTACATGAAGGTGTCCATCCAGCCGATCATGCCCTTGTTCAGCCCCTCGATGCCCGAGTAGAAGTAGTCCCACTGCTGGTCGTCGAGGATGGCACCCTTGCGGCCCACATCGGACCGCTCGGGCTGCTCGGAGATGGAGATGGCCACGTTCTTGCCCTGGTACTTGAGCAGGATGATCAGCCGGTCGAGGTCGTAGCGGTAGTAGGCCTCGGCAAAGGAATCCGGGGTGTTGACCTCGAATTCGCGCCCGCGCACCAGCACCGGATCGTTCAGGGTGGGCAGTTCGTCCCACAGTCTGCGCTCCCGTGTGAGGAATTCGCTGCCGTCGTGCCAGCCCGAGAGGCGCAGCACTGCCGGACAAAGCAGGAAGTTGGGGATGTCCGGGTTGTAGAAGTAGCGCAGGATGGTGTCCAGGGAGGTATCGACCTCCCTGCGCAGGCACACGCCCTGGCCGCCGAAACGCCGTGCGGGCTCGATGTCCTTGGGGTCGTCCTGCATGGTGGTCACGAAGTCGAGCATGGCCGCGACCTTGTTTTCGTCAAAGGGCGCAGCCGGGTCGCGAAGCACCTCGAAGAGATGGTCGATGCCTGCTTCCACCGCCTGATCCAGGGGATCGGGGTTCATGGAGAGCTTTACGCCCATGATGCCGCCGTCCTCGTCGTCGGCCAGGGCTGGAGCGGCCGCAAAGGGGGCGGCGACCAGGGCCAGTAACAGGAGGAGGCCAGGGGCAATGGCGCGGCCGGAAGTCAGGGCGCGACAGGTATCGGGAAAAAAGGAAAGAATTTTCATGAGGTAATACAAATCCTCCCCGCCTGGGCGGGTTCGATGGGTTGGTTACGTCTTTTGACAAGATAGTAATGTTTGCGGAATTTGGCAAGTCCATTCGGGCATGGGCCGGGGGCCGGCCGAGGCCGCATCCGTTGGCCGGAGAAGGGATCAGTCCTCGCGCTTGCGCTTGAGGTCCAGCAGATCCACCCGGGTCACGGCGCGGCTGCCGAAGCGGCGGCGCACGGCGTCCACGGCCAGGTCGAGGTCGCTGCTGGCTTCGGCCAGGCGCGGGGATGCCTCCAGCAGGGAGAGCTGCCGGGCCCTGGGCTCGAAGCCGGACACCCCGACCCCGATCAGGCGCACGGCCCGGCGCAGTTCGAGCTGTTCGAGCAGTGCGCGGGCGGTCTCGAAGATGAGGGCGGTGCTGTCGGTGCGCGTGTCCAGGCTGCGGCTGCGCGTGATTTGGGTGAAGTCCGCGTATTTGATCTTGAGGGTTACGGTGCGGCCCTTGTGGCCGTGGCCGCGCAGATCAGCGCCCACGCGTTCGGATTGGGCCAGCAGCCAGCGGGTCAGCTCGGCCCGGTCGGCAGTGTCCCGGGCAAAGGTGTTTTCCGCGCTGCAGCTTTTGGTCTCGCTGGTGGGCGTCACGCCGCCCGGATCAATGCCTGCGGCCCGGTCATGGAGGACGCCGCCGTACTTGCCGATGCGCCGCTCCCAGTATTGCCGTGGCTTGGTCTGGATGTCGGCGCAGGTGCGGACGCCCATGCGCCGAAGGGTTTCGGCCAGCTTGGCCCCAACTCCGGGAATCCTCTCCACAGGCAGCCGGTGCAGGAAATCCGCCACCTCTTCGGGCCGGATGATGAACATGCCGTCAGGTTTGTTCACGTCCGAGGCGATCTTGGCCAGAAAGCGCACCGGGGCCGCGCCCACCGAGCAGGTCAGGCCCGTGGCCTCGCCCACCCGCTCCTTGATACGCCGACCGACCTCGTCGATGGGGCCGAAGAGCCGCTCAAGGCCAGTGCCGTCGAGGTACGCCTCGTCCACGCTGGCCTGTTCCACGGTGGGAGAGAATTGGCGCAGCACGGCCATGACTTGGGCCGAGACCTGCTTGTAGCGGCCCATGCGGCCGGGCACCAGGAGGATCTCCGGGCAAAGGCGCCTCGCCTTGACCACGCTCATGGCCGAGCGCACCCCGTGCTTGCGGGCCTCGTAGCTGGCGGCCGAGACCACGCTACGGTCCGAGGTGCCGCCCACGGCCAGGGGCCTGCCCCGGTACTCGGGGTTGTCGAGCTGCTCCACCGAGGCAAAGAAGGCATCCATGTCAATATGGAGTATCCAGGTCTGCACGGCCCGATCATACCGGGCTGACCCCGGTTTGTTAAGGGGCTTTCCGCAAAACGGCGGGGGCTAGCGCTTGGGGGCGTGCCTGTCCACGAACCATCGCACCTGGCGGCACACGCCCATGAGCAGGTTGAACTCGTTGCGGCGCAGGTTGATCTTGGCAAAGAATCGGCGCACCGGGAGCATCCAGTAGTCCGGGTTGTCGTCCTTGAGAAAGTCGATGGCCAGCAGGGTTTCACGCAGGTTCTCGAACAGGGCTTCCTGCTCCTGCACCGTGGTGGCGCGTTCCTCGGGCGGTCCGTCCGGGGTGAAGGGCGCGTCCAGGGCGCGTTTGAAGCATTCGTAGAGAACCACCACCACGGCCTGGGCCAGATTGAGCGAGGTGCCCTCGCGGCTTGTGGGAATGGTCATCAGCCCGGAGCAGATTGAGGTCTCGTCGTTGGTCAGGCCCGTGTCCTCGGGGCCGAAGAGCAGGGCGACCCTGCCGCCGGAGCGCAGCCGCTCGTCCACCACCCCGGCCAGGGTTGCCGGACTCATGATCCCCTTGCGCCAGCCGCCAGTGCGGGCCGTGGTGCCGTAGACAGCGGTGAACCCTTGCACGGCCTCGGCCAGGGTGTCCACCACGAGGGCGGTGTCGAGGATGTGGCGGGCGTGGCTGGTGGCCAGAGGTCTGGCCTTGTCCAGGTCGAGGTTGTACGGGGCCACCAGGATGAGCCGCGTCACGCCCATGTTCAGGCAGGCGCGGGCAACGGAACCGATGTTTTCCGGGTATTTTGGCCGGAACAGGATCACGGCGAGATCGTCGAGCATGCCCCCTCCGAGGTGCTTGGGTTGCGGGTCGCCCCGACCCGGGCCATGTAGCACAGGCCGACAGGATGTCAAAGAAGGGCAGACACGGTGTCGGGATCGGACGGGCCATCTTTGCCGGAGGCGTTGTCAAGGCGTCAGGGGTGGTGTAAAAATCATTGCGCGGCGTCAGTAATGGGCGTCAGCTTGGTTATGCACAGCGCCCGTTTCTGTGCCGGAGGTTTTCATGAAACGCTTTTCCCTTGTCCTTGCATCCCTGGCGATGCTGCTGGCCCTCATGCCCGGCTGTTCGTCCGACCCGGCCGATGACCCGCACGAGGCCGGGAAACAGCCGCAGCGGCGCTATCTCGCCTTTGGGGGCGGGCCCACGGGCGGGACGTTCAACTTCTTCGCCAACAAGATGGCCGGGATCATCTCGGCCAGTCATCCCCGGCTTGAGGTGTCGGCCAGGGGGGCGGGCGGTTCGGCCGAGAATCTGCGCAGCCTGGATGCGGATGTGATCGATCTTGGCATCGTCTACTCGGGCGACGCCTTCCTGGGGCGCAGGGGGGAGTTGCCGGACGACCCGGCCCGCCACGAGAACGTCCGGGCGCTCTCTTTCCTTTACGGCGCACCGGCCCAGCTTGTGGTCCGGGCCGACTCGGGCATCACCTCGGCCAGCCAGATGGCGGGAATGGCCGTGGCCGTGGGCAATCCGGGCTCGGGCGCGGCGCTTTGCGCCGAACGCTTCTTCGGCCATCTGGGCCTGTGGGATTCCCTTGATGTGCACAAGGTCGGCTATGCCCAGGCCGCGGCGGATTTTTCCAATGGAATCATCGACGCCTTCTGGGTGCTGGTGGGCTATCCCAACATCGCCATCACCGAGGCGGCCGCCCTGGTGCCGCTGCGTCTGCTCGACCTGCATTTCGAGGCCGTGGAGTCGGGGTTTTACGAGGCGTATCCGTTTTATGGCGAGGTCGTGGTGCCCGCCGGAACCTATGCGGGGCAGGACCGGGACGTGACGACCTTTCAGGACGCCTCCCTCTGGTGCGCCAGCGCTGCCCTGGACGGGCAGACCGTTTACGACTGCCTCAAGGCCGTGTACTCGCCCCAGGGGCTGGGGGAGATGCGCGCTGCCCACAGCGCGGCCAGGGATATGGGACTTGAACGCGCCCTGGACGGCGTGTCCGTCTCCCTGCATCCCGGTGCGGTCCGTTTTTGGGCGGAACAGGGCCTTGATATCCCCGAGCGTCTGCGGCCATAGGGGGCGGCAGGGAGCGGCAGGGGGCCGACTGTTGCCTGTTGCGCCGATGTCCTCTATGGTGTCCGTACCAATGACGCGCAGGAGACGATCATGAAACAATTTGCCGCCGCCCTGGCCATGCTGGTGCTGGTCCTGTTTGCGGGCGGGTGCAAGCAGGCCGCGCTGGATGTCCTCAATCTTGGCGGTCCCAAGTATGTGGGCGGGTACATGAGTGACGACGATGTGCGCCACCTTGCCCACGCCCTGGATACCGCCCCGGCCCGTACCCCGGTCAAGTGGGAGAACCTCGATACCGGCTATCAGTTCTCCATGATGATCTTCGACTCGGACGAGGCCGCGGGCATCACCACCCGCTCGGTCTCGGTCCTGGCCATCGAACCCTCGGGTGATGCCGAGGTCATTGATCTGCTCTGCACATCGGAGTCGGCCCGCAAGTGGCGCATCGTGGCCAAGGCCCCGGCAGCCTTTGTGGGCCGCGCTGCGCGCATGGAGCTGGAGCCCGCTCAGGCCCCGGCCGGAGTCCGCACCTCGGACGACGCGTTCCGGGGCTTTGTCGTTGCCCAGTAACCGCCGGGAGGCAGTGGAGAGTGTTCGTGGACAAGCAGCTTGAAGACGCCATCCGCACCCTGGCCGAGGGGCATGGCGTCAACCCGGAAGTCCTGCTGGCCGGATTCGCCTCGGTGGATATGCCGCCCGAGCTGGCCCGCACCGTGGCCGCCGTGCTCGACGGCATCGACGGATTTTCCGACTCCTGCGAGCCGGAGCCCGCGGACGACTGATCGTCAACAGCAACGCAAAAAGGCCGGACTCCTCGGGAGCCCGGCCTTTTTGCGTTGCGGATTCACCGGGCTATCGCGGTTCGATGACCTCGATGCCGCCCATGTAGGGCTTGAGGACATCGGGCACGACGATGGAGCCGTCGGCCTGCTGGAAGTTCTCCATGACCGCCACCAGGCAGCGGCCCACGGCCAGCCCGGAGCCGTTGAGGGTATGGACATGGCGGGGCTTTTTTTCGTCCGGTGAACGGAAGCGGATGTCCGCCCGCCGGGCCTGGAAATCGCCGCAGTTGGAGCAGGAGGAAATCTCGCGGTACTGATCCTGGCCAGGGAGCCAGACCTCAATGTCATAGGTCTTGGCGGCGCCGAATCCCATGTCGCCGGTACACAGCTCAATGACCCGGTAGTGGATGCCGAGCAGTTGCAGGATGGTCTCGGCGGCTGCGGTCATCTCCTCCAGCGCCTCGTAGGAGCGCTCGGGGTGGGCGAAGTTGACCATCTCCACCTTGTGGAACTGGTGCAGCCGGATGAGTCCCTTGGTGTCCTTGCCGTAGGAGCCCGCCTCGGAGCGGAAGCAGGGGGTCAGGGCGCAGAACCGGACCGGAAGGTCCGCCTCGTTCAGGGTCTCGCCTGCATAGATGTTGGTCAGCGGCACTTCGGCCGTGGGAATCAGGAAATAGTCGGTCCCCTCAAGCCTGAACAGGTCCTCCTCGAATTTGGGCAGCTGGCCCGTGCCGGTCATGGTCTTGCGGTTGACGATGTAGGGCGGGATGACTTCGGTATAGCCGTGCCGCGAGGTCTGGACATCAAGCATGAACTGGGCCAGGGCGCGTTCCAGCCGGGCGCACCAGCCAAAGCTCAAGGCAAAACGCGAACCGGCCAGCTTGGCCGCGCATTCGAAGTCCAGCCCGCCCAGGGCCGTTCCCAGCTCCCAGTGCTCCTTGGGGGGGAAGTCCATGGCCGGTTTCTCGCCGAAGTGGCGCAGCACCGGGTTGTCCGCCTCGCTCGCGCCAAGGGGCACGGATTCGTGGGGCAGGTTGGGCACGGACAGGAGCCAGTCGCGCTCGGCGGCCTCCACCTCGGTCAGTTCCGCATCCAGGGTCTTGACCCGCTCGGATATCTCGCCCATGCGGGCCAGCAGGGTGCCAGCGTCCTCGCCCGCCTTCTTGCGCCTTGCTATTTCGGGCCCGGCAGCGTTGCGTTCGGCCTTGAGGGCCTCGCCCTCGGCGATGAGCGCCTTGCGCCGTTCGTCAAGGGTGAGAAATTCATCCACGTCCACCTTTGCTCCGCGTTTCTTCAGGCTCTCGCGGACCAGATCGGGGTTCTTCTGCATCAGTTTTAGATCAAGCATCAAGCATCTCCTCGGTACGATTCGCTCACCGTACTACAGCAAGTCGGCCCGGATTTGAAGCCCCATCCGCCATGGATCCCCGCAGCCGCGTTTGCGTCCCGCGACCTTGACTTTGGCGCATGGGTACCCATATCCTTGAAAGACAAACAACAACCCGCAAGGTGGACCATGAGCACATACAAAGTCCATCCCATAGTCATGGGAACCAAGGTCTTCGACAAGGGCATGATGACCTATCAGCACGGCTACGGCACACCCTACACCATCCCCATCTACACCTGGTACATTGAAGGCGGGGACAAGAAAATCCTGGTGGATACCGGCGAGATGCAGCCCATCGTCTCCGAGGAGCGCGAAAAGGCCATCGGAGGCAGGATCTACACCTTCGAGGAAGGGCTGGCCAAGTACGGCCTCGCGCCCGAGGATATCGACATTGTCATCCACACCCATCTGCACAACGACCACTGCGAGAACGACTATAAATGCGTTAATGCGCGGATTTATGTCCACGAGTTGGAGCTTGAGCACATCCACAACCCGCACCCGCTGGATTTCCGCTATCTTGAGGACTACATAGAGGATGTGGAGGACAACGGCCAACTGGTGGTGGTGAACGGCGACACCGAGGTGGCGCCCGGCATTACCATGATCCACACCCCGGCCCACACCCCGGGAGGCATGTCCGTGAAGGTGGAGACCGACAAGGGCAGTGTGCTCATTTGCGGTTTCTGCACCATCCTCGAGAATCTCAATCCGCCCCTGGAGGTCAAGGCCATGGAGATGGAGGTCATTCCGCCCGGCACCCACACCGATGCCCAGGCCGCTTACGACATCCTGCTTCGGGCCAGGGACATGGCCGATTTCGTCCTGCCCCTGCATGAGCCCAAGTGGGCCTCCATGGAGACCGTGCCCGAGTAGGCCGGAACAGCCCGCCAGCCCTGAATCCCCCGTGCCCAGCGGCCCGGGGGATTTTTTCCCGCTTGGGGCGGGAGCAGCGTGCCCCACGGGTTCAAGGCGTGCGCAAGGGCCGGGCCTTCGCGATCATTCAGCGGTCGAGGGGCTGAATACGCGGCAGCGCGGCAGGCCGCCGTTGCCAGCGGCCGATCATACGACGCGGTGAACGGGGTCTGTCACCCAGTAGACCACGTTGAAGCGCTCGTCCATGGCGGCCTTGATCCGTTTCAGGTCGGGTTTTTCCATGTCGCGCATACGGATGTAGACGTGCTTCATGCCCACGGTCTCGGGCACGTTGTGGGTCATGACCGACATGATGCGCGCCCCGTTGTCCTTGAGAAAATCGAGAATCGGAGCGAGGCTGCCGGGCGCGGTGGAAATCTCCAGGCAGACCTGGATGCCGCCTTCGTACACGCCGGAAATCTCGACAAGGACCTTGAAGATGTCGGTGTCGGTGATGATGCCCACCACCTTGCCGTCCTCGTCCACCACGGGCAGACCGCCGAAGTTGCCCTCAAGCATGAGTACGGCGGCTTTTTCCACCGTCTCGTCGTGGCGGATGGTGGTGACCTTTCTGGTCATGATGTCCTTGATCTTGACTTCGGAGAGCAGGTAGTACAGCTCGTGCATGTCCAGGGTGGTGGCCTTGGAGGGCGACGCGTCCTTGACATCGCGGTCTGAGACGATGCCCACGATCCTGCCGTTTTCGTCAACCACGGGCAGCCTGCTGATGGAGTTGTCCTTCATCAGTTTCGACGCTTTCATCATGGACCTGTCGGGCGTGATGGTGATCACGTTCCCGGTCATCCAGTTCTTCACCAGCATGTGTTTTCCTCCTGTGTAGTCCGGCTTGACGAGGTGAGCCGTCCGCTCGGGCTTTCGCCGTGGTCCCGCCCGTAAAGGGTGTTTGCGGGCTGTGCTTTCTATATCCGCAATGGACCGTTTTGGCTAGTGCCCTCGCGTTGGCCAGGTCGATTGTACTGAACCGTGGGCAAAAGACGGTTGCTTGTGTTTTTGCCCCAGGATCAGTAATCATGGACAAGGCATGTTCCGCAATTGGAAAATGCGCGAAACTCCGGGGGGGCGTTCATGGGCCAGACGTTGCGGGCAGTGGTGTTCATTCTTTTGTCGGCCGCGCTTATGGGCTGCGGGAGCGCGGACGAGTCCGGCTTGGTGCAAAGCGGCGCCCCGGGCGTGTCGGCCGACGAAATCCGATTGGGCTCCTCCCTGGCTCTGACCGGCCACGCGGGATACCTGGGAACCCAGACCCTGCGCGGGGCCGAGGCGTATATCCGCCATGTCAACGAAAGCGGGGGAATACACGGGCGCAAGATACGCATAGTTGCCTACGACGATTCCTACGATCCGCCCCGCTGCCTGATGAACACCCAACAACTCATCATCTCGGGAGATGTCTTCGCCCTGTTCTGCTATGTGGGCACGCCGACCACCATCAAGGTGCTGCCCCTGGTGGAGGAGGCAGGCATCCCCCTGGTGGGCATGTTCACCGGGGCCAATGCCCTGCGCCAGCCTTTCAACCCCTATCTGGTCAACATCCGCGCCTCCTACTACCAGGAGACCGAGGCGGCGGTGCGCCATTTGGTCGAGGCCCTCGGCATTGACCGCATCGCGGTCTTCTACCAGTACGACGCCTACGGATTTGACGGACTCATCGGCACCGAGCTGGCACTCAAGCAGTACGACCTGGAGCCCGTGGCCCGAGGCTCCTATATCCGGGGAACCCTCAATGTGGCGGAGGGCATGGATAAAATCCGCCATTCCGGGGCCGAGGCCGTGGTTATGGTCGGCACCTACGACGCCTGCGCCCGGTTCATTTCCGTGGCCCTTGAGGCCGGGTTCGACCCCATCTTCTACAATGTTTCCTTTGTGGGGGCCGAGGAGCTGGCCCGCAGACTCGGGCCCGAGATCCAGTCCGAGGTGATCATGTCCCAGGTGGTGCCACAGCCCGTGGCCGGACCGGACGGGGCCGACGATGCCGCCTCGCAGTACGTGCGCCTCCTGGCCCGCTATTATCCCGACGACACGCCGAGTTTCGTTGGGCTTGAGGGGTTCCTCAATGCGCGCATCATGGTCGAGGGGCTCAAGCGGGCAGGACGTGACCTGACCCGCGAAGGGCTCATCGCGGCCATAGAATCCCTGCGCAATTACGAACTCGGGCCGGATCTGTCCATCACCTACGGCCCGGACGACAGGCAGGGGCTCGAAAAGGTATATTTCACCCGCCTTGAGCGCGGACGCTTCGTGCCCCTGCTCGACTGGCAGGGGCTGGCAGGGCGGCGGGAGGAAACGCAGTGACCATCGGCAAGCGTCTCTCCCACCATTTTTCCAGGCTGGGGCTCAGGGAGAAGATCCTTTTCTCCATGCTCATCGCCATCATGTTCATCAGCGTGGCCATTGCCTTCGTGGCCCGCTACATCCTGGTCAACTCCCTGACCCATGAGCTGGAGATGCGCGGCGAGGCCATCGCCTATTCCGTGGCCGAGCGGGGCGGCTCCCACATCCTGGACAACGATGTGCCCCAGCTGCTGGCCCTGATCTTTGATGAAACCCGTCTGCATCAGCGCAAGCACCTGGTCTCGTACATCTTCATCGAGAATCAGACGGGCGAGGTCCTGGCCCACACCCTGACCCGGCCCCTGCCCGAGAACCTGCTGACCAACCGGCTTTCGCCAGGGGCCCAGGATTCCATCAAGCTCCTCGATCTCGACGGCGAACCTGTCTATGATCTGGCCGCAGCCATCAACGAAGGGCTCTACCGCATCGGCACGGTCCATGTGGGGTTGAACAAGAGCCACATCGACGCTCTGGTGGGCAAGTTGCGCGTGGCCTTTCTCGGCTTCATTTCTGGCGTCATCATCATCACCATCTTCCTCAGCTCATGGCTGACGCGCTACATCACCCGGCCCGTGTCCGATCTGACCCGGCTCTCTGACGAGATCAGCCGGGGAAATTTCGACATTCCGCTCAAGCTCGGGCCGGACGAGGACTGGGACGCCTCGCGCTGCCCGGCCTTCAACAACACCGATCTGCCGTGCTGGCATTTCGATCAGGCCCGCGGCACGGCCAGCCCGGGCGAGGAGTACCGCAAGTGCGCCAACTGCACCTTTTACCGCAAGCACGAGGGCGACGAGGTGGTTCAGCTGGCCGACTCCTTCAGGAACATGGTCTGGTCCATCAAGCTCTATCGCCGCCGTCTGCGCGAATCCGAGGAGAAGTACCGCTCCCTGTTCGACTCCGGGCCAGATCCCATCTTCGTGGTGGACTGCGAGACCGGCGAGATACGCGATGCCAACCCTCGGGCCGTGGAGTTGTACGGATATTCCCGCGAAACCCTGCATGGCATGCGTTTCGTCGAACTCGGCCCGGATCACAATGAGCAGTGCCTGGCATTCTTCTCCGAGGGCGGCAGCGGCTGCGTCTATTTTCCCAAGCAGATCCACTATAAACGGGGCAACGAGCCGTTTTTCGTCAACATGCACGCCTGTCCCATCTCGTATCGCGGGCATCACGCCATCATCATCGCGGTGACAGACATCACCGAAATGATCGAGAAGGACGCCCAGCTCATTCAGGCGAGCAAGATGAAATCGCTGGGAGAAATGAGCGCAGGCGTGGCCCACGAGATCAATCAGCCGCTCAACGCCATCAAGATGGGCAGCGACTTCCTCTATCTGATGGGGGAGGAGAACACCGAAGTGCCCAAGGAGCACTTCATGGAGGTGGTGCGTGAAATCTCGGCCCAGGTGGACCGGGCGGCCGAGATCATCAACACCCTGCGCTCCTTTGGCCGCAAGTCCGACTTCATGGAGGAACGGGTGGATGTCAACCAGCCGGTGCTGGCAGTGCTCTCCATGCTCAGACGCCAGTTCGAGTTGGACAACATCGCCTTCGACCTGGAGCTGGGAGACGGGCTTCCGCCGGTCATGGCCCACTCCAACAGGCTTCAGCAAGTGGTCTTCAATCTCGTGGCCAACGCCCGCGACGCCATCAACGACAACGCCTCGCCCCATGACGACGCCTCCCGCCGCCGCATCACCATCCGTACCGGAGCCGAGGACTCCACCGTGTTCATCGAGGTGGAGGATACCGGCTCGGGCATCGATGAGGAGGATCGCGAGAAGATATTCGAGCCCTTCTACACCACCAAGGAGGCGGGCCAGGGCATGGGCCTCGGGCTGGCCATCACCTACGGCATCGTCAAGGATTACGGCGGAGACATCCGCATTCGCAGTGAAAAGGGCAGGGGGGCCGCCTTTCGGATGCAGTTCCCCGCGGCCAAGGGCGTGAACAGACAATGAAGGAATCCATCGTGAAGGAAACCATACTGATCATCGACGACGAACGGCCGACATTGAAAATGTTTTCCCTGCTGCTCAACGCCATGGGGTATGATGTGCTGCAGGCAGAGAACGGCCAGGAAGGGCTTGAGCTGTTCATGCGGGAAAAGCCATCGCTGGTACTCACAGACATCAAGATGCCGGTCATGGACGGCATTGAGGTGCTCAAGGAGATAAAGAAGATCAACCCCATGGCCGAGGTGGTGGTCATCACCGGCCACGGCGACATGGATCTGGCCATCCAGGCGCTGAACCTCGACGCCACGGACTTCATAAACAAACCCCTTCGGCGCGAGGCCCTGGAACTGGCCCTTTCCCGAGCCGGGGAGCGCTTGGCCATCGCCAAGCGAGAGGACGAGCAGATCGAACTTCAGGTGCAGGGTGATGCGGTGGTGATCCGTGTGCGCGGCAACATCACCGGCAACACGGTGCCTCGCTTGACAGAGCGGCTGGCCGAGGCCCGTCGGCTGGACAAGGGATTGATCCTGATGAGCTTCGACGAGAACGCCTCCATCAACGGCGCCGGACTCTCCGGCCTGACCGACCTGCTGCGCCAATGCCACGAGACCGGGGTGCGCGTGGTTCTTGCCGGGCTCTCGGACAACTTTCGTGCGGTCTTCGAGTCCGTGGGCATCACCAGGCTGGCGGAACTCTATCGGTCCGAGGCCTCGGCCCTTGATGCCCAGACCCGCCGCGGCGGATGATGGTTCCATGACTTCCCCTGGCTGCCCGGCCGGGCCGCCAGGACGCCGGGAGCCACTTATCCGCCTTGCACCA